>NZ_JAIXST010000250.1 GCF_027484545.1 Runella sp.
AAGAAAGCTATTCTTTATATTTTTAAGCAATATGGTTCGATATATACAATTAGCTTTACAAATCTTATTATAAAAAATACGCCAATTAATGTCCAGTTTAATTCTGATTGATTACTTATCTTAATCGGTGCAATTAATCCAGGTAAAAATCACGCTACAAATCAACACCATCTATGACTAAAATCAACAATGAAGGTGAATGAAGCGGAAGAAAACTGGAAGAAAGCAGAAATATACCCTTAAAACCTTAACTCTTAAATGAATTCACTTTACATCCTCACCATCCTTTGTGCAAATGTAGTATTGGCAGAATGGCTGGCTAAGTACCGTTTTTTCAAATCAATGGGAGCGGCTCTCATTGTAATTATTACGACGGCTATCACAGCCAACGTAGGACTCATCCCCTCCTCAAGCGCTCAAGTACCGGTCTATGACGGCATTTTCTCCTACTTAGCGCCGCTTTCCATATTTTTCCTGATGCTCAAAGCCAATTTACGAAGTTTGCGAAAAGCGGGCGGAGCAATGGTATCTTTATTTTTGACGGGGTCTGTCGGGACCATTTTGGGGGTGGTGCTCAGCATGAAACTTTTTGATGCCGAACATACGATAGGCTCGCTCCATTACGCCATAGCAGGAATGTTTACGGGTACTTACATTGGCGGAAGTGTAAATTTTAATGCTGTAGCTCTGCATTATGGCGTTTCCAAAGACGGCACCCTTTTTGCCGCCGCTACTGCTGCTGACAATATCATCACAGCACTTTGGATGATTGCCACTTTATTAGTGCCTCAATTGCTCGATCGTTATTATCCACGTAAAAAGCAGCAGTCAACCGCTTCTGAAAAAGAATTGAACGAGCATTTGAACGACAACGAATCCGTGAATCCGATGGATGTAGCTCTGTTGTTGGGTTTAGGGATTTTCAGCATTTATCTGTCACAACTCGTGGCTAGTACCTTCAAAGGAGTTCCGGCGGTTTTGGTACAAACTACGTTTGCGTTAGCATTGGCTCAGTTTCCAGCAGTAAACCGCCTGCCCGGTTCGCGTATGTTGGGGCTTCTTTGCGTGTATTTATTTTTGGCAGTCATTGGTGCTTATTGCGATATTCCTGCCCTCATTCATGATGGTCGATTGGCATTTACGCTGTTGGGAATTATTACGGTTTTGGTGCTGATTCATGCCACGGTCGTGTTTGGGATTGGTGCCTTATTGAAGCAGGATTGGGATATGTTGGGGATTGCTTCTCAAGCCAACATCGGTGGTGCAAGTTCAGCTTTGGCTTTGGCCCGGAGTATCAATCGTACTGATTTACAACTTCCTGCCGTATTGGTGGGCGTACTGGGCAACGCCATCGGGACCTATTTAGGAATTTGGGTAGCAGAATGGCTTCGCTAAAGCGCAAATTCAAAATCATTATTAAACGAATGAAAGAGTTATTATCAGATGTTTTCTCGGAACAATACCGAGAGGACTTCTTATTTTGGTCGGTGCTTTGTATGTTTTTGGTATTACTGTCTGTTTTCGGGGGAGCATCTTTTTTTAGTATAGCTATCATTTGTGCATTGGTGTCAGTATTTACTGTGCCCTTAGGCATTATCCTACTGATAACTGTGTTGATTCGCCGCCGCTTGAATCCCCGCTTCCAACCTTTAACTGAAATAAGACTCGCGCTATTGATGGTAGGATTACCATTTTTGGCATGGCCTTCCTATTTTTTGACTAATGAAGTCAGTCTTTTTGTAAAAACACAAATGAGGTATCGGGCAGCAGAAGAGCTAATTGCAGAATTGGAACAATACAAAAAGCAAGAAGGCAACTATCCTTTTTCAACGGGAAGAATCCCGGCAGGTTTTGCTTCAAAAAAAGACTGCAATAATTACCATATTGGCTATTGTACTCAGGGAGATACATACAGAGTATATTTTGGGCTTAGTTCCCATTTATTTACTTCCCATCAGTACACCTACTGTGCTGATTGGTCTAAATTGGCCAAAGAGTCCTGGTACGGAAACCCTACTGGAAAGCTCAATTGGCGAGTGCAAACCATGGTAGATTAAAAATAAAAGGAGCTATCATCTGATTGTATTTGAAAGGATAGCAATGACAAATCGTATTTTTGAGATAAAATAAACTCTGCACATGCACGTTACAGGCTTCACTTTCATTCGCAATGCTGTCAAATTTGACTTTCCAATTGTAGAAGCAATTACTTCTATTTTGCCCATTTGTGACGAATTTGTAGTGGCAGTTGGCCAAAGTGATGACAGCACACTTCAACTGATTCGAGAAATAGCCCCGCAAAAAATCCGCATCATTGAAACCGTTTGGGACGAAACCTTGCAGGAAGGAGGAAGTGTGTACGCCAAAGAAACTGACAAAGCATTTCGGGCTATTTCAGAAAAATCGGACTGGGCATTCTATATTCAGGGCGATGAGATGGTACACGAAAAAGACCTACCCGTCATTAAGGCCGCTATGCAACGATGGAAAGAGGATGCCACAGTGGATGGATTGTTATTTGATTACATCCATTTTTACGGTTCTTATGACTTTATTGGCGATTCTCCTACTTGGTATCGAAAAGAAATTCGTGTCGTCAAAAACAACAAGAACATCTATTCCTACCGTGATGCTCAGGGTTTTAGAAAAAACAATAACGAAAAACTGAGTGTCAAACCCATAGAAGCAAGTATGTATCATTATGGCTGGGTAAAAGACCCGCGCGTGATGCAGGAAAAACACCTGCACATTCACAAATATTGGTACGGAGACGAGGCTGAAAAACACGTAAAAGTGGCTGCCGAAGGCTTTGATTATTCTCAAATAGACTCGTTAGCGAAGTTTAAAGGCACACATCCTCAAGTAATGAAAGCGCGTTTACAGCGCCAAAACTGGCAATTCACGCACGATATTTCGCACAAAAACTTAAGCTTTAAATACCGTCTTAAAATGTGGATTGCCCAACTGACCGGTTGGTATATAGGAGAATACAGGAATTATAAGATTATATAAAAATCGATATGCCTTACTACGAAGACATCGACGATTTTTTTGCTCACCAAACACCCGAAATCAGGCACTTACTTCAATATGTCCGACAGCTAATTTTGGTATCCCATCCCAAAATGCGCGAACGTTTTATGTACAACAGTATTCCTTTTTTTCTTTGTTTGGATTACGTCTGTTATTTTGGTAAAATCCAAAAAACGAAGGGCGTCGAGATTTGTTTTGCGAAAGGATTCTTATTGTCGAACGAACAGGGACTTCTGGATGCTAAAGGCCGAAAAATAATTAGCGGAATTACCGTTCGTAACCTGCAGGAATTCAAAGAAATAGAAGACGACTTTCTGGAAGTTTTGCAGGAAGCGATTTTATTAAATGAAACCCACCCGGAAAAGACGTTTGCTAAGATTATTTTTGAAAGACGAAAAAAATAAGGGGTCAGAAGGTTTTACACTTTCTGACCCCTTAAAACGTTTTCTGAACAAAAATCAGTAACTCAATATCGTGAATTCCGTACGACGGTTTTTCTGGTGCTCTTCTTCCGTTTTGGCATCTTTGATTACCAACTGCGTTTCACCATATCCTTTTGCTACCATTCGCTCACGTACTATTCCTTTGGAAGCAATATAATCTACAGCGGATTGCGCCCGATTTTGAGAAAGTTTCTTGTTGTAAGCATCCGTATCACGCGCATCGGTATGAGAGCTTAACTCAATATTTACAGTCGGATTATCATTCAGGATTTGCACTAACTTATCCAATTCAACCGCGGCATCAGACCTGATATTGAACTTGTTAAGGTCATAGTAAATGTTTTCCAACACAAACGTTTTGTTCAACGTCAAACGATCTAATTTAAGCGATACATAAAAAGTGGTATCCATCGTAAGTTTCTTACGGAAAACCTGCGGAATCGCCTTCCCTGCCATGGTAAATGCATCGCGTTTGGTAATATAGCCCTTCTTTTCAATCAGAAGCGTATACTCTTTGCCTTCTTCCAGCGGGAAAGTCCCGAAGATACCACCACCTTTTGTCGTGCCTTGTCCTACCAAACTATCGGCTGAGACTTCGTATATTTTTACAATAGCCGAATCAAGCACCGCCGAAGGGGTTTCGTTGGAAGCTACCATGCCGGCTAAGAAATAATTAACAATCTTTGGCGGTTCGGGTTTTCCAATCGTACGACGACGCGGGTCATCAGGCGGAAGTTTTTCAAGTTCTGCCAATTGCGTAGAATCCAGTCCTACACTTTCGTCTTCTACAAAATAAATATCATCATCGCCCTTTCCACCTTCCCGATTGGAAGAAAAGAAGCCGTATTTCATTTCATCGTCAGCAAAAACCAGCCCAAAATCATCAAAGCGAGAATTGATAGGCATCCCCAAGTTTTCGATGCTGATAACGCCCTGTGAACGCGTCGCTACAAATACGTCCAATTTTCCCAAGCCGGGGTGTCCATCTGACGCAAAATAAAGTTTGGCATCGGGTCCTACGTACGGGAACATTTCATCGCCCGGCGTATTAATATCCTTACCCATATTAACGGGTTTGCTGAAACGACCGGAAGCATCCATATTAGAACGATAAATATCACTTCCTCCTACTCCACCAGGACGGTCAGAACAAAAATAAAGCGTCCGCCCATCGCGCGAGAAGGCCGGGCTACCATCCCAGGAAGCTGAATCACTGACCGGAATTAGACGCGGTTCCGTCCATCTGTTATTGGCAAAGCGGCTCAAGTACAGGTCTAAATTTGCCCTGCCTTTTTTCTTTCCAGTATTTCCTCGGGCAATCACCACTGTTTTACCATCTTTGGTAAACGTTACATTGGCTTCGTTGACGCCTTCCATAAACAACGCAGGACTGAATACTTCCGATTCTCCGCCTGTTTCGTCATAACTTTCAGCCAACTTTACTTTGTAAATACCCAACATGGGCATCCCGTTGGTTTTGTACATCGTCTCTTTACGCGAAGCGGCAAAAATCAAGTTATCGTCTTTCACAAAAGGTGAAAACTCGGCCCCCGGCGTATTCAGTTTCTCCAGATTTTTGATTTTGTAAAACGTCTTTTTCTGTTGAATAACGTCAATGGATTTCAGGGTGTAGAGCTCGCGATTAGCTCTTTCTAGCGCCACTTTATTCGTAGGAGTACTGTTGACGTATTTTTCCAACTGCGCGATGGCTTCGCTGTATTTTCCCTCCGCCTTCAAAGCAAAAGCATAATTGAAAGCAAAATCAGGGCTGGTCATGCCATTGTCCAATGCTTTCTGATAATAGGAGCTCGCCAACACAAATCGGTTTGACAATCGATACGATTCCGCCAAAAGGTAATTAGTGCGACCGGGTTCGTAATTGGCCGCGGCAACTGTTCGTAAGTCTTTAATGGCTAAGTCATATTCACCATTGTCATATTCTCGAACAGCTTGTTTAAAGAGGGATTGGGTCGAATTACAAGCAGTTAAACAGGCCAATAATCCCACAAAGGCCAGGCTAGATATGAATGTATGCTTTTGCATAATAGGTCAGATACAAAACGTAAGCGGCTAAGTTAGCAAAATGGTTTTTTTCTGCTAAATTTTAACGCTAAAAGTTATTGAAATATTGCATAAGTAACCACACGGTGCGCCGCTGCGATAGAAACATAGAACACATAGCTTCCACAGTAAAATAAGGGATATAACGGAAACGCTGACCGAACTTATCGTCCAGTCAGCGTTAGGGATTCAATCCGTGAAAGTATCCTAACCTATTCTTTTACAAAATCCAACGGAAAAATACGTACAGGGTAAAAGACAGAAAAATAGAAACCGGCAGGGTCAGTACCCAAGCCATCAAAATATTGCGAATCGTCTTTGCCTGTAGATTTTTAATTCCTTTACTGGCCACCATCGATCCAGCAATTCCCGACGAAAGCATGTGGGTTGTACTTACCGGAAGGCCAAATCCTGAAGCCAAACCAATTGTACTCGCCGCTACTAATTCTGCCGAAGCACCTTGAGCGTAGGTAAGGTGTGATTTACCGATTTTTTCACCCACTGTCACCACAATCCGCTTCCAACCTACCATCGTTCCCAATCCAAGAGATAAAGAAATCATCAATACTACCCAAAACGGGGCATAATCGGTAAAGCGACGAAGTCCTTTTTTATCGTCGGTACTTTCTTTTAGTATTTTTTCATCGGCAGCACTCAAATTAACCGACTCGCTTTCCATCAATTTTTTTAAGCTGTTGTTGATTACCAATACATCACGACGAGCGCCAAGACGCTCATCCTGTTTCATTTTACCGTCAGGGCCTGTATTAGCAATCCGTTTGGCTAAGTCTTGCGTGCTGCTTTTTACTTTAGCCAACTGTTTTTTTTCGTCAATGCCAAGCAAAGTGATATCTACTTTAGTCATCGTCTGTTCAATAGCTATCAAATTGCCACGCATGGATTGAGGTTCAATTTTCTCATTCAATGCAAAGTAAGTTGGAACTACCCCAATTAGAATCAGCATAATAAGCCCCACTCCCTTTTGGCCATCATTGTTACCATGAAAGAAGCTTACTCCTGTACAGGTAAGAATCAGCACAACTCGAATCCAGAGGGGAGGTTCCTGATTCTTTTTAGGCTCACTGAATACCTGATCGCGGGCTTCTTTATTAAGCAGACGCCTTAATATAAACATTAAGAACACCGCCAAACTAAATCCTACTAATGGAGACAGCAACAGCGAGCCAAAAATTTCACCTGCTTTACTCCAGTTAACGCCTGCTCCGTCAGAAGCCTCGGGCATCATTGAAAAAGCGAGCCCTACCCCTAAAATAGAACCAATCAATGTATGTGAACTCGAAGAAGGCAATCCAAAATACCACGTTCCAAAATTCCAAATAATGGCACTTATGAGCAATGCCAATACCATAGCAATACTGTGATATACATTTTGGTCAATGAGCAACTCAACGGGCAGTAAGTTGACAATTCCCATCGCCACAGCAATACCTCCCAGAATAACGCCGAGAAAATTGCAAAACCCGGACCAAATAACGGCGGTCGTAGGTTTGAGTGAATTGGTATAAATTACGGTAGCAACGGCGTTGGCGGTGTCGTGAAAACCGTTCACGAATTCAAAAGCACACGCACACAAAATACAAATAAAGAGAAGGATGAAAATGTCAGTTTCTAAGCCAAACATGGGAGAGTTTGTAGTTTACAGCTCGTAGTTCACCGTTTTTCTTGGTATTTAGTGACCTATGTAGCTATGTGATAATTACTAAGTTAGATTTTGGGAACAAAGGTAAATCAAACTTCTGAGGCTTATGTTAAGAAATTGTTAACGCACAAGGTAGTAATAAGGTCAAATTCTCTTGAAAAAGGCAACAATTTAATTTGAATCTAATGGTTCGCTATTTCTGCGTTTATTGCTTTTTTTGCGCCAATCCATGTCGTATTTCAATTTCATTTCCCCGTTTTCGTCGACGGCTCGGATGATAAGATTATTGCCATCCAAACTTTGCAGATCCGCTTCTTCCGGGTGTCGTTTTAGATTACTGAGCGGAACTTGTACCAACAAATCGGTTTTATCCCGAAAACTGTACGTTCCTCCCACAAAAAAGGTCAAAACACTGGAAGCTACTTTCATTTGGTTCATATTTAATTCCTGACCCTGTAACACAAACAGATTTTTAAGATTCTCAAACCGGACATTGTCAAAATCCCGTCGTTTAAACAGTATTTTCTGAATACGTTTAATTGGCTCAAAATGATTTAATTCACCATTCGTGATTTCCAAAGCCAGTTGTCCGTTCATGGTAGCGGGCAAAAGAGAAAAATCACTTTTTAACTGACTGCTGTAGGAAAAAGTTGTGCTGAGGCTTCCGCTAAGATTGTGGTCAGAAATAGTACTTTGTCCAAAGTTTTCAAAGGCATAAAACACTTTTTGTACATCCGCATGCTCTACCTTACCGTTGGCGGACAATTGATGTATAGAGCGATCAAATTGTTCAATCCCTCCTGTCACCTGAAAATCTCCCCCAAAAGCCTTCATTTTCACATTTTCACACTTCACAGTTTCCTCACTCAAATACACTCTTCCTTTCACCTTTTCAGCCTGAAACTTTCGATAATGAACCTTTTCAGCCACTAACAGCGCTTTGATTTCCAAGTGATTGAAGATTTTTTCCATCACATCCGAAAATCTTTTTTTGCTTTGCTTTTCAGCATTGGTATGATAGTTACGAATCCAGTCCAGCCCTAAATCAGGTGTATAGATACTCATGTCTCCCGCTACTTTTCCCGAAGAGTTAAATACATAAGGCAGTAAACCCACAATTTTGCCGCTGATACGAATCTGATTTTTCTGGTGGTTTAAGTGAAGAAACGATACATCCACTACTTTTTCGTTAAACCGTATGGTACTGTTCATTCGGGTAAAATTCACCTGTTGGGGTACATAATTAAATGCTACATTTTGGAGTGTTGCCCGCCCCGTCAATTTTCCATTCAAACGATTTTCTTTTTCATTAAAAATGGGGGCTATTCTGCCATTATAAGAGTAGTTTATCAGCATTTTCCCGGCTTTTAACTTCACTTTATTCCCATTAAACAGTTTGTTGCAATGAGCCAAATCTGCCTTTACAACCCCTTCCATTGCCACCTGTGGGTCCTCCAAATCCGTAATTGTGAAAAAGGCACTCACGGGAATTACACCATACAGCAGCCCCTGTGCTTTTCGCACCGTAATTCGAGAGTTTTGATCACAAATTCGATGAGTTGTATCCAACTGATTTGTAAAATGAGCCGTGCTCGTAATTTCAGAAAGCAACCCAATCTGGCTGACGTACTTGAAGGTTTTTGTTTGAAAATCAATGTTTACCAGCGGATTTTCACCCCCTTTTAGGGGCGCGTCTAAACGGACAGTGGCTGTTAAAACGGGTAAAATTTTAAAGGATTCAATTCGTTGCGCCAATCGCTTTGGTACAATGGTCAAAGCACGCTTTGCGGCAATGGTATCGGTTGTAATTTCCAGTTGTATTCGTCCCATTTTGGCAAAATTAAGCTCTCCCTTTATTCCGAATGCATCCTGATTGACCCGAACCTCAGACGGGGCCATTTGCAGCTGGGTATTTTTGGGGTTGAAAGAAAGCTTCAGGTCTAATTCCGTCGGCTTTTTCTCCAAAAAAGCGCCTCGCTTGGTATTAAATGCTAATCCCTCAAAATAGACAGTGCCCTTCAGTTCCAAATTCCAAATCGTATCCGTCAGCTGCACATAATTGGTCAAATTATTCATCGTAAAAGCAAAGTGTTTGTCCCGCACTGAATCCTGCAGAGAAAACTCAACGTTTTCGGCACACACTTCACGAAGGCGACCCAGAAATTTTTGCTCAAAAATTGAGTCGGTCATTTTTTTAGAGGACAACGTAGAGTCTTGACGGAAAACACTCAAATTACTATAGCCGGTTGCCTCCGTAAAAATGTCCACTTTCCCATTTTTAAAACAGACCGAACGAATCTGAAACTTCTTTTTCAATAATTCCTGCCCATCTATTCTTACCGTAAGTCGTTGAAGAAACAGCAATTCTTTGTGGTGACGTGCATAGGCGCTATCTTGCAAATGGACATTGAAAAGCGTGAAGGAAAAGCCAAACCCATCCGCAAAAGGAGTAAAATGAAAATTTTCGGCGGTAAAACGACCGTTAATATTTTGGTTGATTTCTGCCAAAATATACTTGAATAGTTGGTCACGGTATCGATAAGCCCAACCTCCTGTGGCAACGGTCAGGATAAAAAGGAAACCGACGATATATAGGGTTATTTTAAGTATTTTGGACATGATGATGGCTTATCGAAAGTAATATGACAATATAGACTGCTTTTATCTTTAAAAATACCGTACCAATACAATGCAATATAGAAGATTTGGAAGAACTGATTGGCAAGTAAGTGAAATCGGTTATGGAATGTGGGGCTTGGCCGGATGGACGGGCTCAGAAGAGGATGAATACAACGCCGCCCTTAATCGCTCCGTAGAATTAGGCTGTAATTTTTTTGACACTGCCTGGGGGTATGGTGCCGGGCGCAGCGAGCAGGTATTGGGCGAACTCGTAAAGAGGCACGCCGATAAGCGCCTGTATGTGGCTACTAAAATACCTCCAAAAAATTTCAAGTGGCCTTCAAAACCTGAATTTACGTTGGAAGACTGTTTCCCGGCAGCTCATATCATCGAATACACCGAAAAAAGCCTTAAAAATTTAGGCGTTGAAACGATTGACTTACAGCAGTTTCACGTTTGGGAAGACCATTGGGCACAGCATGAAGAATGGCAAAAGGCCGTAGAACAACTCACTCGCGACGGTAAAGTGCAGCATTGGGGCGTAAGTGTGAATCGCTGGGAACCCGACAACGTCCTAAATACCTTGCGTACAGGACATATTTCAGCGGTACAGGTCATTTATAATATCTTTGACCAAGCTCCTGAAGATACTCTTTTTCCGCTTTGTCGCGAATTGGACGTAGCCGTGATTGCGCGCGTTCCGTTTGACGAAGGAACCCTTACGGGCACTTTCACTAAAAACACTACCTTCCCGGCCGACGACTGGCGCAGCACTTATTTTGTACCCGAAAACCTGATTTCGAGCGTAGAACATGCTGATGCGTTACGTCCGCTTATTCCATCGGGCATGAATATGCCCGAAATGGCTCTGCGTTTTATTATGAATAACCCTGACGTAGCGACTACCATTCCGGGAATGCGTAAAATCCGCAATGTAGAAGCAAATATGGCCACCGGCGACGGAGAAAAACTCCCTGCAAGTCTTATAGAAAGCTTAAAAACACACCGTTGGGACCGTACTCCCACAAGTTGGAGCCAATAAGGATTGCCGTGTTTATTTCTTAAAGCTTAAATTACACAAAAAAGAGTCGGGTAAACACCTGACTCTTTTAATAAATACCGGAAATTGTTTCCTTTTATCTAAGACTTACTTCGCGGGTTTTTCCTTTTTCTACCGCTTTCATTACGCGGAAGAAATTACCGCTCCAAATTTTCTCAATGTCTTTTTTGGAATAACCCCGACGGACCAATTCAATCGTCATGTTTTTGTATTGACTTACATCGAAGCAGTCGGCCAAAGCCCCTCCCCCATCAAAATCAGCGCCCATGCCTACATAGTCAATGCCAGTCAATTTCACAATGTGGTCAATATGATCGAATCGATGGCATCTGTGACGGTGGCTATAGGGCAATTGCATGAAGTGGTAAGTTAGCCCGACCTTTGGGAAATGAATGTAGCTGAATTTTTCTTTGAGTTGGACGACCCTCGCCGGGACGGAAGCTGTTATCACGTCCTATCGGA
>NZ_JAIXST010000238.1 GCF_027484545.1 Runella sp.
AAAATCTTGTCGTATTGGCTTGATTGGCGTTTTTTCTTTTTTGCTTCCATGAAGCAAAGTTACAAAAAACATGTGCTTTGCAAAGTACTATTTTTTAATAGAATAAATATGGATAGCGTACCTTTTTGTATCATTTACAGCAGCAGAATATAACTCTACAATGAAGTTTGATTTTGCAAACCTGTAATTAATGATTTTCTGTCCGCCAGGTTCAGTTAATCTTTCTCCAACATACTTCCAGGCATTTTTAACTGTTAATACCTTAGTTTTGAGATTTAAATAATATTGAGAATTGCCTGAATTGAAATCAACAAAAATGGGTTCATTGGGTAAAGAAGTTCTTAATACTCTCATATTGGGGTCAATAGTATTTCGGTATATTATTGTTTTTTCGTTTGAGATTTGACTGTCATAATAATAACCTTTTCCAACTAAAAAAGTATCAAAATCATTTGAAGTCATTTTGCAAATTTTTTGAAGGTCGCTTATTGAAAAATAGTATTGAGCATTTGCGTTTAAAACGACTGTACTAAATAAGACGATTAGTATTTGTTTCATAAATATTGTAGTTAATTTTTTTTGAACTGATTTTTTCTGTCTCGAACGGCCACAAGTTCGTCTTGCGGTAGCCACCAACGGTCCGCGGCTTTGCGTTCGGGCGGGTTCTTTAGCACTGCATTCGATACGAAGAACCACAGTTCAAATATAGCAAAAAGCGTCAAACGAAGCACGAAACCCCGCCTGACGCAAAACCGCTGTTGGCAGTAGTGCTTATTTATTTTATCAGAATACTATCACTTTCCCGACATCATTTTTAGTCAGTCCGTTTGTTGAAATGTCCGTTAATGATAGTGATTTAAAGTCTCTTGAAATATAGTTTACACTTATTAGGTCAACTGCTTTTTGCAACATTTTTCCATTAGCTCCTGTAACTTGCCCTATGAGTTCCACTTTATTTCTCTGTGCAAGTTTTACGAATTTCCCCATCATCAATTTCATCAACCATTTCATAATACCTGGTAAGTTAACACCTGCTTTGTGCATATTTGAAGTATCAACAAACTTTACAGAAACTACTTTTTTAGGTTGCAAAGCAATTGATTTTTTCAGAATGTCATCACCAAGCACGTCAAAAACATAATCAACTTCTTTGATTTTCAACACGTGCGAAAAGTCTTGTGTTTTGTAGTCGATAAATTGGTCAAGTCCTGCTTTGTCTAAAACAGCTTTGTCCGATTGACTGCCTGTGCCAATAACAAAAAGTCCCATTTGTTTGGCTACTTGCAATGCCTGAAACCCAACACCACCGCCAACTCCGTGAATAAGGATTTTTTCACCTTTCTTTGGATTTAGTTGTATCAAACTATCATAGGCTGTAAGCAAAGGCAATGCAATTGTTCCTGCATCCTTAACTTCTATGTTGCTCGGAATTTTGGCACAGTAGTTTGCAGGAATGGTAATTTCTTCTGCCCAAGTTCCAATGTCACTGAACAATCGGTAAAAAATAACGTTGTCACCCACAGAGAAATCTGTAACATTTTTGCCAACTTCCAAAACAATACCAGACCCGTCAATTCCTCCAATTTGTGGATTTTTGTATTTCAAGGAAGGAAAACCCTTCATCAAATCCATATCTACTGAATTGATCCGACTTGATACCATTTTCACTTTTAATTCGCCTGATTGTGTTTTAGGACTTTCTATATTTTGAACTTTCATTGTAGAAAATTCTTTGCCTGCTTTGGTTCTAATGATTGCTTGCATAATTGTAATTTAATGATTTGACAAAATTATTACCTTTGTCCCAATAATAAGTATAGTCAATGATTATGGCTATAGTCTAAAATTATAGACCAATGGAAAATAAAAGAAAAAAAAAAGAATTCAACCCGAATAATTGCCCAGTTACACATTGTCTGAATAAAATAGGTGGCAAATGGAAGCCTGTCATTATTCATTTGATACGAAAAGACTGCAACAGATTTTCTATGTTGCAAAAGGCAATACCTAATATTAGCAAGCAAATGATGGTCAACCAACTTCGAGAGATGGAAGAAGACAAAATTTTGGAACGAATTATTTATGCAGAAATTCCACCAAGAGTGGAATACAAAATTTCAAAATATGGTCAAACTTTGTTGCCAATTATTGATAGTATGTCCGATTGGGGATTGAAGGATTTGAAAAAGTCGTCAAAGTAATTTCTGTCGGTTTTGACGGTCGCTCCTAGCATTACTGCCAACGATTGTATATACGTCACTCAACTGTTTTCAAATGCTTATAACCGCTTGCTGTCGGTTGTTATGGCGTATATTTTGGATTTCTATGCCTAAGCCAGCAGATGTTTGAAATGCTCAGTCCAAACCTAAAGAAAAGTTTTTCAAATATCTAACACATATAACTCACCTATTTTAAGGCGAGGTTAGTGTTTGTCACCAGCCTTTTTTACTTCACTTTTCACTATTCCCCGAAAAAAATGAATGATTTTGGGTAAAAAAGGGCTGTCTTTCCATTTTAGTAGCAAATCCTCCTACACCTTGACTAAAAGCCTTTCTTTCCGGAAAAATGAAAAATCCCCTTTCTTTTCAGAATAAGGCCCTATGGGTTGGCACCAGTTTGTTGTTACTGTATGCGCAGGGGTGTAACGTTCCCAAAAAGAACGCCGTCCAAAAAGACAAATTTGCCGACCACGTTCGGACAACGGAATTTCGGACGCCGGAGCAGGAACGAAAGGGCTTTCAATTACCGCCGGGTTTTGAGATTACGCTTTTTGCTTCCGAGCCGCAGATTGCCAAACCCATCAATATGGAGTTTGATGACCGAGGCCGTTTATGGGTAACGCATTCGACGGAGTACCCAATGCCCGCCGTTCCGGGGGCCGGGAAAGATAAAATCACGATTTTGGAAGATACCAACGGCGATGGCAAAGCCGATCATTTCACGGATTTTCAGGGCGGACTCAATATTCCGATTGGCATTATGCCCGTGTCCGACGGGGCGATTGCATACAGCATTCCCAACGTGTATCATTTTACGGACTCCAACAACGACGGCAAAGCCGACAAGAGCAAAGTGCTGTTTGGCGAGTTTGGGCACAGGGATACGCACGGCATGGTGAGCAATCTGATGCGGGGTTTTGACGGTTGGGTACAATCGTGCCACGGTTATAACAATACGTCCACAATTGCAGGGACGGATGGTGATTCGATTACGATGGTGTCGGGCAATACCTTTCGGTTTCGGCCGGATGGGAGTCGCGTGGAACAAACGACGTACGGGCGGGTCAACCCGTTTGGGTACGCGTACGACGAACGAGGTTTTTTGTATTCGGTCGATTGCCATTCCAAACCCATTTATCAACTGATTAAAGGCGCAGATTATCCGCATTTTGGCAAGAGGCCCACAGGAATTGGTTTTGCGCCCGAAATGATGAGCTATGAATTGGGCTCTACGGCGCTTTCGGGTTTGGTCTATTACCTTGGCGAACAATTCCCCGTCGAATACCGCAACAGTTTTTACAACGGCGACGTGGTCACCTGCAAAGTGAGCCGAAATACGATTACGTTTAAAGGTTCAACGCCCGTTTCCAAAAAAGAAGCTGATTTTTTGGTGAGCGAAGACCCGTGGTTTCGACCCGTAGATGTGAAAGTCGGGCCCGACGGAGCGCTGTACATTGCCGATTTTTACAACCGTATCATCGGCCACTACGAAGTACCGCTGAATCACCCAGGCCGTGACCGGGCGAGCGGGCGGATTTGGAAAATTACGTACAAAGGAAATCAACCCCACCGCGATATTCCCGTCAAAGACTGGTCAAAGGCGACATTGGATGAATTGATGGCGGGTTTGCAGCATCCCCAACTGAACGTGCGCCTGAAAATAGCCGACCGTTTGGTGGATGTTTGGAAAGAAAAAGCAGTGGAGCCCTTGACCAAAATGATGGCGTCGGCTACGACAACGGGACAAACGTTTGTGCAGGGATTGTGGATATTGCATCGTTTGCGGGCGTTACCCGAACCGCTTTTGAACAAAGCCCTGACTCATGCAGACCCTTTGGTACAAGTCCACGGGTTTCGGATTTTCTCAGAGTTTGAAACGCTTAGTGATTCTCACCGAAATTCAGTGATAGAGGCATTGACAAGTAAAGACGCATTTGTACAACGCATTGCGGCCGAAGTGCTTACGCGCTTTCCTGCCTTGGTAAATATCAAACCGTTGATGGCCTTGTATCAGCAAACGAGCGACGAGGACTCGCATTTAAAATATACGGCGTTGCTGGCGTTGCGGACGAATTTGGCGGCCAAAGGCATGATTCAGAAAGTGGCCGCTGCACAATGGAACGAAGACCAACGGAAGGTATTGGTGAAAGCTTCGTTGGATATTCCTTCGGCGGAAGTGGCGCTGTTTGTATTGAATTATCTGAAAACGTACGAATTAACGGCCGAGGAATTTGGCAAAAATCTGGAATACATTGGGCGCTACGTGACCGCTTCTCAACTGAATGAAACGATAGCCTTGGTACAAAAGCAATTCGCGACGAATCAGGACGGGCAATTTGCGTTGTACGGTGCCTTACGGAAAGGAGTGTCCCAAAGCGGTTTGGCAGTGACGCTGCCCATGCAGGAATGGGGAGTAACGATGGCTCGGCATTACTTGGAACTGCCCGTAACGGAAAAAGAAGCTGCGGCGCTCATCGCTCGCCGCGTACAGGCCGCCGATATAGCGGGAGAATTTAAAGTAGCCGCTTTAGAGACTCCATTGCAGAAATGGGTTCAGAGAAAAGGCGCTGATGATAAAGTACGCGTGGCAGCGGCCAATGCGTTAATGACTATTGCCCCTAAAACCAATGTCGCTTTGATTGGGGAAGTATTTCAGGAACGCTCGGAGAGCGTTTCGTTGCGGGAAAAATTGGCCGGTGTTTTGGCCCGTACGCCTTCTCCCGAAATATATGGATTGTTGGAGAAAGGGTTGATTGGCAGTGCCCGCAGTTTGCAGGTGGTGATTTCGGGAGCGTTGGCAAATTCGGAAGAAGGAATTGACCATTTATTACATGCGTTGAAAGAGGAAAATATAAACGTGGATGTGCTGCGTGAAGTGGCCGTAAAAGAAAAATTGGCAGCCAAAATAAATCCAAAACAGCAAGCGCAGTTGGACCAATTGACGGCCGGCAGTGCCAATGAATTTGAAGAAAGACAAAAACTCATTCAGGCACGATTGACCGCTTTTGAAACGGCAAAGGCATCAGCGGAGGCAGGTAGAGCTGTTTTTACCCAAAATTGCAGTACCTGCCACCAAATCAAAGGAACAGGCGGATTGATTGGGCCTCAATTGGACGGTATCGGCAATTGGGGGCAGAAAGCACTCGCTGAAAAGATACTGGACCCGAATCGAAATATTTCGGAAGCGTTTCGGAATTACAACATTACGCTGAACAACGGGCAATCCATGACGGGCCTTTTCCGTCGCACCGAAGGGCAAACAATGGTTTTTGCCAATCCGTCAGGGCAGGAGTTTTCAATAGCCAAAAATGATATCAAAGAATACAAAGCCTCCAAATACACCTTAATGCCCGATCAATTCAGAAACACCATTCCCGAAAAAGACTTTTACGCACTTTTGGGATTTTTGTTGAAAACCAAATGACCAGACTTTCCAAGTTTCCAAAACTTGGAAAGTCTTCACTTACAATAATAAGTAGTCTAGCCCTTACGCCGTTGGTGGATGTTCTCACCCCCAACCTGTCTTGGCAATTAAACACCAAAAAGGGGACAGATTCAAAAGAACAGTAAAAAACTTACATTAAAATACTCATGAAAAATAATAAAAAGCCACTTTTCTTACTTGCTCTTCTGCTATTAGAAATCACCTGTTTTGCCCAAAAAGGAAGAGACGTCAGCTTTACCAAACAAACGCTTACGAAGATGTTCTTTTCGGAAGGCGTAGCCGTAGGCGATGTCAACCACGATGGTAAAAAGGACGTGATGGTGGGTGCTTTTTGGTTTCAGGCTCCCAACTGGGAACGCCACGAAATCGCTAAGGGTGATACGTTTACCGTCAATGGAGGATACAGTAATTCGTTCCTCAATTTCAGCATGGACGTTAATCAGGACGGTTGGATAGATTTGATACGGGTGGATTATCCTGGCATTCCGGTCGTGTGGCACGAAAACCCACAAAATAAGCCCGGACACTGGAAGGTACACACGATCAGTAAATCGTTGGGCAATGAATCACCGTATTTTGGGGACATCGACGGCGACGGCCGACCTGATATTGTGGGTAATGATTCAGAATCCAAGCAGATTATTTGGTTAAAATCTCCCACCAAAAAAGGGGAGATAGAATGGCAAAAGACCGTGATTGCAGAAGGAGATATTCCCGGTACACACCGATTCACTCACGGTTTGGGTTTAGTGGATATGAACGATGACGGCCGCCTGGATGTGCTCATCAAAGAAGGTTGGTGGGAAGCGCCCGTTGACCGCAAACAAACCAATTGGGCGTTTCACAAGGCAAATTTGGGAGAAGATTGCTCACAAATGTATCTCTTGGACGTTAATCAGGACGGGCTGAAAGATGTGATCAGCGCTTCGGCGCACAGCTATGGCATGTGGTGGCACCAACAGGGGAAAGACGGGCAGGGCAACCCAACGTGGACAAAACACGATATTTATAAAGTATTCTCTCAAACCCACGGAGTGAGTTTAGTGGATATAAACGGCGATGGACAGAAGGATTTGGTAACGGGAAAACGGTATTTTGCGCACAATGGCCACGACCCGGGAGAGTTTGAGCCTGCTGTATTGTACTGGTTTGAATTCAAACCCAGTCCTACACCCACCTGGACACCGCACGAAATCGACAATAACTCGGGTGTAGGACTTCACGTTGTCACCGAGGATATGAACAATGACAAAATTCCTGATATTGTAGTTGCCAATAAAAAAGGGGTATATGTGTTTTTGCAGCAGAAATAACCTCATCCCCAGCCCTTCCGCACGGGCGGCCACGTCCTTCCATGAGAAGGGAGTAAAAAATCCCTCGCTTGAAAGGAGATGGATTTAGGGTGAGGTTAAAAAAACAGGTGTCCACAGGACAGCAATTTAGCGGGGAATAACGTAAGTTTGTACTATGAAAGTTGGCTTATTTATTCCCTGCTATGTAGATCAGTTTTACCCGCAAGTGGGTATCGCTACGCTTCAATTGTTGGAAAAGTTTGGTTGCGAGGTTTCCTATCCTGCCAAACAAACGTGCTGTGGCCAGCCCATGGCCAATTCAGGCTACGAACACCTGACTCATGACTGTAATCGACTATTTATTAGTAATTTTTCGGAATACGATTACATCGTTTCGCCTTCAGGAAGTTGCGTATTGCACATTAAAGACCATCTGCACGACGACAAACGAGAGGTGGAAGCTACGCACGTTCGTACGCATATCTACGAACTTACCGAGTTTTTGACAGACATCTTGAAAGTCGAAAATTTAGAGGCTCATTTTCCTCATCGCGTAGGCGTACATCAGAGCTGCCACGGTCAGCGCGGACTTCATGTTGCGCAAATGTCGGAATTGGTCGCGCCGCCTTTTTCCAAACCCGAAAAACTATTGAACATGGTTACCGGTTTAGAGTTAGTCAAGCTCGACCGGTTGGACGAATGTTGTGGCTTTGGCGGAACATTCTGTGTGGCCGAAGAAGCCGTTTCTGTTCGGATGGGAATTGACCGCGTAGACGACCACGTCAAAAACGGCACTCAAATTCTAACAGGGGGAGACATGTCGTGTCTGATGCACTTGGAAGGCGTCATTCGCCGTCGTCAATTGCCGATTAAAGTAATGCACATTGCTGAAATTTTGAACTCGAAATGATTTTCGATTGCTGATTGTCGATTTATGATTGGAAACAGCCATTTGTGATTGCCCATTTTCGATTTGGGATTAGAAATAAAAATTAAATCGGCCATTGACAATCGAAAATTGGAAATAAAAAATGAAGGAAGAGTTAATAAAACGCACGAAGAAGTTTGCGTTATCAGTTATGGATTTTGTGGATGTACTACCTAACAACTCAAAAGGCAAAGTATTAGGTAATCAGTTATTAAGAAGTGCAACGTCAGTGGGGGCCAATTACCGCGCTGCCAATAGAGGAAGGTCAAGGGCTGAATTCATTGCAAAAATAGGAATCGTAGAGGAGGAAGCAGATGAATCTTGTTATTGGTTAGAATTAATGATAGAGGGAAAATTAGTAAAAAAAGAGGATGCAGAATCCTTACTTGAAGAAGCGACTCAATTAACAAAAATCTTTGCTGCCACTCATATTTCTGCAAAAAACAACCGATAAGTATTTTCGATTGTCAATTGTCGATTTATTATTTATTCAATCGACAATCGTACCTCGAAAATAACCCTCAATTGACAATCGTACATCGCAAATCGACATCAATCGACAATCGTACATCGCAAATCGACAATAAAAAAATGAACCACGCTGACGCTGCCGAAAAATTTAATAAAGATTTTGACCGTACTACCTGGCACGATGAAACGCTGTGGTGGGTACGCCAAAAGCGTGACCGTGCGGCTTTTGCCATTCCCGAATGGGAGGCACTGCGCGAAACAGCCTCGCAAATCAAGCACAATGTATTATCAGAGTTGGATAACTACCTCATTGAGTTTGAAAAGAATGCGCAAAAAAACGGCATTACCGTTCACTGGGCAGCTGATGCCCATGAACATAATGAAATCGTCCTTTCGATTCTCAAAAGTCAGGGGGTAACTCAGATGGTGAAGAGCAAATCCATGTTGACGGAAGAATGCCATTTGAATCCGTATTTGGCAGAAAATGGGGTGGAAGTGGTTGATACTGACTTGGGTGAACGGATTGTGCAATTGGCGGGTGAACCGCCAAGCCACATTGTGTTACCCTGTATTCACTGGAAAAAAGAAGAAATCGGGGTGCTGTTTCATAAGCATTTAGGAACACCGGAAGGATGTGCAGACCCCATATTGTTGACCCACGCCGCTCGCGAAAACCTCCGCGAAAAATTTCTGACGCGTCGGGTAGCCATCACAGGTGTGAATTTTGCCGTGGCTGAAACGGGGGAATTTGTAGTTTGTACCAATGAAGGGAATGCCGACATGGGCGCTCACTTGGCCGATGTTCACATTGCCTGCATGGGTATTGAAAAAATTATTCCTAAACGCGAACATCTGGGCGTCTTTCTACGCCTGTTGACGCGCTCGGCTACGGGGCAACCGATTACGACCTATTCAAGTCATTTTGCCAAACCGCGCGCTGGTCAGGAGATGCACATTGTTTTTGTGGACAACGGACGTACGACGCAATTGGGACGCGAAGAGTTTCGTAATTCATTGAAGTGTATCCGGTGCGGTGCCTGCATGAATACCTGTCCTGTGTATCGTCGCAGTGGCGGGCACAGTTATCACAATGCCGTTGCCGGGCCGATTGGAGCAATTTTAGCACCCAATCTGGACATGACAAAGAATGCAGATTTGCCTTTCGCGAGTACGCTTTGCGGAAGCTGTTCCAACGTTTGTCCTGTCAAAATCAATATTCATGAGCAACTCTATGAATGGCGGCAGGTATTGACAAAAAGTGGACATTCTCCCATGGCTAAAACATTGAGTATGAAAGCCATGTCGGCCGTGTTGTCTAATCCTGCGGTGTATCGTTTATCGGGAAAAATCGGTCGTTTTACGATGGCTAATGCACCTTTTGTGGTGAATAATTCACTGAATCCGTGGTTTAAACAACGCGAGATGCCCGAGCCTCCCAAAGAGTCGTTTGGGGAATGGTACAAGAAGAATAGAAGTGAGTAGTCAGAAGTCAGTTTTTAGTGCGAAAGGGATATAAGTTTTCATTAATGCTACAAAACTATAAGTTCAGGCCGAACCCAAATTGTAAATCCAAAATCGACAATCGACAATAAAAAATGAGTCGTGAAAAAATATTGGCTGCGGTTGCCAAAAATAAACCTGCTTTAACTCCTTTGCCCGAAATTCAGAATTTTGGCAATCCATACGCTGATTTAGCAGAACAATTCAAGTCGGTTTTGACGGCGATTGGCGGAGAGGTAGTTGTCGTCAAAGATTGGGACGAAATCAAGACCTATATTGAAACGCATTTTGCAGGGCAGCGCATTGTTACCAATCTGACGGCACTTTCCGCTACAGCGCTGAACAGTTGGTTGAATTCAGACCCACACTCCTTGGAAAACGTGGGACTGGCGGTATTGCAGGGACAATTTGGCGTTGCCGAAAATGGTTCGGTTTGGGTAACCGAGACCGAAATGGGCCAAAGGGCCGCCCCTTTTATTGCCGAAACATTGGCGTTGGTAGTCAAAAAATCAGAAATTGTGCCCAAAATGCACGATGCTTATACTCGTATCGGGAGTGCAAGCTACGGTTTTGGGGCATTCATTGCAGGTCCTTCCAAAACCGCAGACATTGAACAATCGCTTGTTTTGGGGGCGCACGGGCCCAAATCAATGCTTGCGTTTTTGATGGATTAAACTACAAAAGAATGAAATCGTGAATTTTATGCCGAAGGTTAGGGAGAACACCAATCTTCTTTTTAAAAGATAAGAGAGAAAGGCTTGGCGGTGAAACAATACCAATGGTTATACTGCTACACAATTTGAACAATTGAATATTTTTTGAGTTTGATAAATCCTAAGTATATGTCCAAATCTAAATAGCTAACAATCTGATTACTAATATTTTGTAGTCCGTTTCTAAA
>NZ_JAIXST010000105.1 GCF_027484545.1 Runella sp.
CCAAAAAGCTGAATTCTTTTGTCGGTAAAATGATGCTTGACAACCGGCAAGAGAATATTGCCGAAGAATACGGACTGCTTCCCTTTGAAGTGAAGGTTCTGGAACCTATCCGGACGCTCTGTGAAAAAATAATGAGTCTTGTCCGTTTCTCCTATGCAGAGAATCCAATCAGCGACTTGAAAAAGAAAATCAGACACACCTACGATTTACATCAGCTGCTGCGACAGGAAGAGTACGCTACGTTCTTCCACTCACCTGCATTTGATGAAATGCTTTTAAAAGTAGGTCAGGATGATGTCATCAGCTTCAAAAATAACAACCAATGGTTGGCCTTTCACCCGAAAGATGCCTTGATTTTTTCGGGCACGGAAAATGTCTGGAATGAGTTAAAAGGAATCTATAATGGTGAATTTAAAAATTTAGTGTACGGAACTTTGCCAAACGACACGCTGGTATCAGAGACCTTAAAAAAGATTGCAAAAAGACTTTCGGAAGTTGATTGGAATATTGAGTTACCCGATAAAACATGATTTTACGAGCAAATCAAGATTATTTCGCTCCTAAGAAATAGGGTAGTTCATTTAGACATTTCAGAAACGCACCTTCTGCAGTGTCCCCAAATTCCATGATTGATATTGTTTCGTTATCATTCATCAGGAAACACTGCTCCCGAACAAACAGATTAATGGCTGTTCCTCCGTGTAAGGCAAAACACCCTGCCTCTTTGACAAAAGGAATAACTTGAATAAGAAGTCGGACTTTCTTTCGGTATATTTCAAACATAATCTGCTAATTCTTTCGGAATACTGATTTGGTATTGGGCATTATAAACCCCCTTCGCTACGATACTGCGGTCACCTGTACCGAGATTGATTTTCTCTTTATCTAAGTATTGCACTACAGGCAAATTGGCTTTGTCAGCCATATACAAAAACAATCTTTTAACCCGCACCGAGCTACAGGCAACCAAGAGTTGCTGCATGAGATCGGGTCTCAATGTGAGCTGCCCTTCCAATAGCTGATAACATTCCAGCAAGTCAAACTCTTTCGGGCTGAGATGTAAGCACTCTAAAATTGCCCTCTCGGGAGCAGATATCTTTAGCTGAACATTATGATGCCTGTAAGTTCCGATACCCAATGCCTTCGGAAGTAGGGAGGTTCTCACATGGTGGATGGGGTTATCCCAATCAAAATCGGTAAACCACTTGGGGAGTCTCTCATTGAGAGGTGAAAACAGAAAGATATTTTCTTTTCCCAAACGAACATAATGAGAGGTTCCCTTAATAGAAAAAGCGGTTGGACCACCCACATGCACTTCCAATGAAAGTTGCTGTACCCCCCCAGGCCATTCTATGGATTCTTTCAGCCTTTTATACGCCCCTACTCCTACAGCTTCCAGCCAGCCACTTTGTTGATAACGCCGGGTCAGCTGTCGAGATATGCCCATTTTGTTGAGCCATACCGACGTGGCCACCTGACCCGTTGGCCAGTTTTCCAGCAGATGCTGTATTTTTATGTTATTTTGTAAACTCATAGTTTACTTATATCATTATTTTTAATGAAAAGTGTAAGAAATACTTGAATTGATTACGATTGAAACGAAATATTATGCTAAGTGCCTCCAAAGACTGTTAATGTCCGTATAACCTATGCGTTATATGTCATCTTTCTACACTCAATTGGAGAAGACACCATTTTTAAAGGCGGCACCGCATTATCCAAATGCTTTAGCATGATAGGCCGTTTTTCTAAAGATACAGGAGCACAACTCTTACT
Organism: Runella sp.; assembly: GCF_027484545.1. Classification (GTDB taxonomy): domain Bacteria; phylum Bacteroidota; class Bacteroidia; order Cytophagales; family Spirosomataceae; genus Runella. The sequence goes on from NZ_JAIXST010000105.1 coordinate 1,777, forward strand.
CCAAGCTTTTAAGCTCATTCCTCAAACATTCTAAATCATTCTGTGTCCCTGAATATACTTTTGTATTGTATTTTTTAGGCAAGCCTAATTCATTAATTTCATGTTTCCGCTTTTTGTCTGTCAAAAAAATGTCAGAAATTGAAAAACCATTTGATATACGCATAATATCTATTTGGTCATTTTTATCTTCTTTTTTACCGTAAGATGTGATTAGCCCCGTCAGGAAAAAACGTATGTCTAAAGTAGGAATATTGCTGAAACCATATTTTTCAAATTCGCTAATTAATAAAACGACTTCCTTATCTGTAAATTTATGCTTTCCTAAAAGCTGATGAATGATTAAATCAATCCAGTTAGGAACCTGTACAGTCCCTAAATTATCACCTCGAATAGTAATTCCTTTTTCCTTCCTTAGCTCCTTTAATCTACCAATAAAATTCTGAATCTCTTTCTGTCGACCCAAATTAATCAGCAGGTCTTTGTATTGAGAAACTGTTTTGGCATCATTTTTAAATAATCCCCTGAGTTCATTCACCTCAGTTAAGCTGCCTGTAATTATCTCTTTAAAGTTTTCGTTTTTCTCTTTGAAATGGGTGTGAACATATTTATTATCAATGGGCTTAGTATTATTATGATACATATATGTATTAAGTGTTATTTTATTGTTCCTTATTCTTGAAGAGATCAATTGAGAAGTAATAAATAATTCTGGCTTGATACAATAGCCATCGGACAGCAATCGTAAGAACGTATCGTGTTCATTTGAGGCCTCAAAATCTTTGGCAGATGTTTCAAAATAATGTTCAATAGAAGCAGGGCAGAAGATTTTATTTTGCTGATGTAAAATTTGGAGAAGCTCCTTGATCTCAAACCAAAGTTCACCTTCTTTACTGTCCAGCATCTCACTAACAGCATATTGATCTAAATAAATGCAAATCTTTTTTTGTAGGTTAGACATTGTGTTATTAAAACTATAGTTAAAAACAGCTATGATAAAAAGTGCTGCAAATAACTGTATTCTCAATTATAATTTCGTGTTTTTTCCTAAAATATCATTCATGGGCTCCTATAATACTCATGCTTTTTTAAGCCGATTACTATTTGGAATTGCCACACGGAAACGATTTCAGGACAGTGAAATTAATATAATAGCCTGCATTTCACTCTTCTTGAGTATTCCGGGGAATGATTGCTCCTGTTATCGGATGTTGTTTCTGCACAAAATATGGAATACGTCTTAAAATAACGTGAGTTATCGCCTTCCCTAAATAAAGTTAGTTTTTAAGTCTATTTTGTTGTTCTTCGCTTAAATAAGGTAGGCCAATTTCCGAGAACTGCTTACTGTAAATTATTTGATTGATTGCACTTTGAATTATCTATGTTACTTCTTATATTTGATAAAGCTAAACATCGACTAACATGAAAACACTCAAAAGTAACCATGATGCTGTTTCCTTACTAAAGGAACTTCATCAAGATAGAGCTGAATTGCTTCTCAACAAAATCAGAAGCCTGCATACACCTGACTCCTCCTGTACAAGTTACCATTGTAACGGTCACAGTCAAACCTCAACACACAAATAAATCCTGATGAACAGACTGTACTATTATATATAGCCTGTTCATCTATTAATTTTAAGCACTGATGCGGATATAAATGTAAATAAATCTGTGGCTAAAAGTGAGCAATATATTAACGGCAATAAGCTTAAAAATTATTTTAATGATGTAAAATATAAGTCCATTATATTTTCATCCAAAGTTGCCTCTGATCCAACAACAGCATTAGAAAAAATTGAGGCATTTTACGGCCAAAAGCCAACTGTTGATGGCTCTAATATACAACATATAAAAGAAATACGTGACTTTGTCGTCCAAAAAGTTTCCGATAAAAAATGGCTAAGGGGTCTGACTATTATGGCTCCGCATACTCATTGGGATACTCTACAGCCGACCATTTATAACTACCAAAATGATAAGTATATAATAGGACCTCATAAAGTTTTAGATCAACAACTATATACGCCGGTCTCATTCGTATTCTCAATAGATGGTCCTATTCCATATGAATGGACAGACCAATCAGTTTTAATCGAGAAGAGAGATTGGAATATATGCTATGATTTAATATATCAAGTAAATGACGAACTAAAGCTTTATAACATTCCTTTGGGACTAACTATAGACTTTAGATTTAAGAATAGTCTTTTTGAAATTGGCGATTCTTCGCTGGAAGTTCCTATAGAAGAATTGAATAATGAATTTTACGGCTTTTCACGTATAGAATCCGGTCATCCCATTCTTAAAAAGAATAATCAGATGACCACTGAGCAAGTTTCCTGGCATGCACTGTCTGATTTAATTTATGATTTTACAAGTGAGGAGTTATTGCTATTGGAGAAATTAAATTCTGTGATTTCGGCTATTGGCGATCCTGAGGAAAAGAGAGATTTTATTAAAAAATTAGAAGCCGGTATAAGAAAAGATTAGTGACAGCATAGTTTTAATATACGATCAATATCCGATATAGGGTCAAACTCCAAATCATGACCTTGTAAAACGTGAAAATTTTCCCCTAAAGCTTTATTGATTGCCAATCTATCTGTTTCTGCAAGACGAGACGGATGTAAAAGCATAACAGGAGTGTTATTAAAAATTCTACGAAGCGATTTTAAAAAAGATGGCAATTCTTTTGTTTTGTAGCCATTAATTTCCGAACTGATTATAATAGTATCTATAGAACTATCCGGATTTATTTTTTTTATTTTATTTATGAGCTCCTTATTATTTAGATGACCTTCTATAACCTGCAAACTTCTGCTTTTTATCTCAATATATTTTTTTAGGAAAATAACATGCGATGGATCACGTAATAATGCTAAAAAGTTACAGTTTTTGAAACATTCACTACCCATTTCTGATCTCCAAAATCTATGCCCGCTTAATAAATCATATTAGTAGGAAACTAATAAATAATTAAAGTTTACAAAACGTAGATTTGGCCTGATTCACAAGTTACTTCAAACTCTTTTCATCGGTCATGTGCCTGGAAAACCATTCGAGGCTTCTCTTTAGGGTGAACCTATTCTCATAAATGTCCCGATAGTCCACTTTTAAAGTAATTGAAGAAAGTTGTTTTCGAATAGATTCTATTTCTTCCAGTGAATGGCTTTCAATATTTTTCTCGAACACTACCAAATAGGCATTCGGCAATATGATCTTTTTCGCCGTATTACTGAGCAAGATGTGCCAATAAGATTTAGGGTCTAGACTCAAACAATCGCTAATGGCAAAATAGTGATGGCCCTGATTGATAAATGTAAGCGTATCAATGAGCATGGGACCCAATCCGTTATTTTGGATATGAATATAAAGACGCTTTTTTTGATCTCCCAAATCAACCTGCCCCAAAGGCTTGAGTGACTTTTCATTATGAATCCGTTGCAAATACAATTGATAAAACGTAGCCAGTAATGCCAACACCGAAATGATAATCGCCAAGAAACACCTGCCCGTTTTCAAGAAAAAATAGCTCTGACGATCTCAGAATTTTCCCGCATCTTAATCGTTGCTTTGTTAACAGCGGGTAAATCTGCCAGAGAAAATGAGGAAATTAATACTTACAGTTGTTCAACAGAAGCCAGAATTTTATCCAACAGACTGTCAAAATCGGGTTGCCCCTTGTAATACAACGAAGCCGTTTCTTTATATCTCTTTCGGAATTGCGCTCTTAACGCAGGGTCTCTCAATAAAAAAGCTTCATTTTCCCTGATCGGAATTTCTTTGTCCTTGGCAGGAAACCGCTCGTTTTTGTGGGCGTGGTAGGCGGGTGTTCCGATAAATTCCTGCACGTCGGGGTGGTCTAACAAACGCGCAACATCGTAATATTGCCTCATTAAATTCGGACGTATCCCTGCCCCGTTTTGCATCTGACGAAACTTCGTCGCAATCGTTTGAAGCTTTTCGACAAAAGTGTAACCGAGGTGATAACAAGGAATATCAACGGCACGGTTATCCAAAATCTCAATCGCAGGATTTCCCTTAACTCTTTCATAGGCCCACGAACTTATCACACGTTTATGGTTTGGAGTCACCGTATCGAAACCCGCTTCCAACAGAATTCCTTCCTTTACTCCGCTCACAGCGTCGGTTTGGCTTTGGTAGTACAAGCGTATGCCGCCGCTGCGGTAATAATCTGTATCGTCAAAGGCATGATCCCGCTCAACGGAAACAATCCCCTCTATCTGAATGGTCTCGGCCAGCCAATCATAAAATTTCTTTCGCGCTTGGGCAGTCTTCGGGTTCGTGTTTTTGGGGTTCTCGTTGATGTTGAATTCTCTCGGAGGAGTGATATGAATGTCGATATCCTCCGAAAATCGGTCAATGATGCCATAGCCCTTCGATAAGGACGTGCCACCTTTCAACTCAAAATCAAATCCCTGTTTTTTCAGCCCGTTTAAAACGTGCATGATCCAATAATCTTTTTCAATCAGGCCTGCCAGGATTTGGGTTTCCTCTTCCAAAATCCGTAACAGTCCTGAAAAACCGTTGTGTTGATGCAGATAGGGAAGCGACATAGGGGGTTATATCTCCGTTTGCTGTATGAAGGGAGCCAGTAACTTTTGGGTTTTCACGTTGCCATATTCCGCGATGGCCTCCCGCAGTTTTTCTTCATCCATGGTCATGGCTTTAGAAAAGATACGTTTGAGAACGGCTTTTTGATCTTCGGCCAGCGTATCCAGATTGTTGACCAGATCCACCAGTAAAAATTCTTCGGTTACTTTTTTTGGAAAGTGAGGTTTGATGCGAAAATCAAAGTTGCGATTACCCAATTTAAACTGCCCGTGGCGTTTATGATTATAGACGGTGCGTTGGTTATAGAGCTGCGTCGTACCAACCCCTAAACGGTTATAGGCGTTGGGGGACGTGACCAAAAAACGATCATCTTTCAGAAAGCTGCGGATCAGGATTTCTTCGTTGGGCGGTAGTTGCCCAAATACGGTTTGCTCCGGAGCATAGTATAATCCTTGGGAGAGTTTTTGCAGCGTTCCCTCTTCCAATAGTATATCTAAATGGCGGTCAACGGACTTAGACCATCGGGTCAAATCACTTCGGCGGTACACCTTGCCCGTCTCCAAATGTTGTTTTAATTCATCCAGTTTCATCTTGTTCCCCTCCGTAGATTGATACTATCACTCTTTATTGACAAATGCAAGAATTTTCATTTAAAATTCATGCAAATTTACGATGATAATCTTTACTTATCAATGCTGTAAATTACAAAATACACCAAAAAGGTAGTGAAGAATTCTTCTTTACCCTTGGAATTGGGCTGAGTGCTGATTTTCTCTGTCGGTCTTGTGTCTGGCGAACCATTCCAAGTTTCGCTCCAAGGTGAAGGTATTATCGTAGATGTCCCGATAATCTACCTTCAAACCGATACAGACAAGCTGTTTTCGGATTGGTTCGATTTCTTCCTGTGAATAATTTTCGATGTTTTTCTCAAACACGACCAAATGGGTATTCGGCAAAATGACCTTTTTCACCGTGTCACTGAGCAATATATGCCAGTAGGATTTAGGATCTAAATTTAAACAATCACTGATGGCACTATAGTGATACCCCTGTTTGGTAAAGGTGAGCTTATCAATCATCATCGGGCCTAATCCATTATTTTGGATATGGATATAAAGACGCTTTTTTTGATCTCCCAAGTCAACCTGCCCCAGCGGTTTAAGTGATTTTTCGTTATGAATTCGTTGCAGATATAGTTGATAAAACGTGGCCAACAACGCTAAGACGGAAATACAGAGGGACAACAAAACACACCTGCCTTTGCGCATCAAAAATCAGGAAAAGAAAAAACACTCCCTGAATCATTCAGAAAGTGTTTTGAGGCTTATATCATTTCGTAATCCCGTAGCAATTTCAAGCGTTCTCTGGCCTGAAGCTCATAGATTTGGGGAATAAAAGTATGGTAGAGACTGCATTGAGGGTCTTTGCCATTGACTCGGTAGATGGGACAGCCACTGGTACAAACAGACTTGTATTTGCATAAGGAACAGTCCTTTGACTTTTGGTCTTCGTAATGACTGCCCTGCTCAATCATGTCCACCAGATCCAATCCTTCATCGAAAATGGAAAAAGAAGGTTGTGAACTATCCCCCGCATGAACGTGGCAATAATTCAATGTCCCGTCCACATAGATGGCCCCGCCCGAAAACCCCGACGCACAGGTTTGGAAGCCCAAAGCATTAAGTTTCAAATCGCAGAACTGATGACGACGCGAAAATTGCCAACCCCTTTGAATAGCTTCCCGCATGATCGTATATGACTCCGACAGGTATTTTTCCAGTCGCTCCGCGTCAATGTCTTCTCCTTTAACAATCGAATAGCGGAACGGGATATCCAGCGCAATCAGGTAACGTGTCAAATCGGGCAACCCTTCCAAGTTTTGGTTAGTCACCACCGTATTGACTGATACGGACAAACCATCAGCCAATAATCGCCGAAGGTTTTCATCAACGATTTTGAAAGAACCAATACCATTCCGAAACGTCCGAGTGGCATCATGAGTGGCTTCCAAACCGTCCAAGGAAATGCCATAGCTGATGCCCTGCTCCTTAGAAAAAGTGATGATTTCATCCGTCAGGATGGTCAGATTGGTAATAAAAGAGATGTCCAGTTGGCAACCTAACGATTTTAACACTTCCTTGGCTTGAGGGATAAAGCTTTTCCAAGACTTGAACTGCGTCAATGGTTCTCCTCCTGCCAACCGAAATTTGACGTGGCGAATCTTTCTTTGTTGGACGGTTTGTACCAGCTTGTTAAGCAGTTGCTGTTTTACCTCTTCCGACATTCCCCCTGTGGTGTTTAGCGTCGAGATATAGCAATAACTACAGGAGAGATTGCAGCGATTGGTGGTGTGAATCCAAAAGTTGAGTGAAATGGGGGTAGCAGGACGCTCGGGCTGACTGAAATCTGTATCAAATCGAACAATCTCAGTAGCCGACAACCTTTGCAGGAATGCTTCGAGTGTATCGGAGGGAATACCCAACCGATGGGCTAACGTTTTGGTATCGGTCTGACCGTCAACGGCAGCCAAGACGTTATATTGGCTCCTATTCAGAATCCGCAGAGAATTCGGATAGGCACAATTAACGACGTAGAAATGCTCCTCGTCAAGCGGACGTAAGAGCAGTTGAGGGGAGTTGATGGGAATCACGGTCGTTTCGATTTGAGGGATCAATATATCCAGTGCAATCGCAATCGGTGGCCGGCGAGGAATAAACGTATTCATCAGTGCCCATGCCTTGAGTCAAAACGGAAATATCATCGAAGAGAAGGTCATTTTCAGAGAAGGAAATCATAGTAGATAAAAGTTATGTTGAATGGATTCATTTATTTTAAACGGTTCATCAGGGTATAGACAGTACTGGGATGCCAGCGGCCAGCCCCGCGAAAAGTCGGAATACCGCGCTTATTCAGTTCCTGAGAAACGGAACGCACGGAGGTAATTCCCTTATTTTTAAGCCGTTTCAGAAGCGGCGACAATTTTTGAGCAAATTCTTCGGCGGCTTTTTTATTGGCGATGGCAAGCATTGTTCCATTTTTCCCCAGGATCACCCCTCGTCGTTTGGCCGCACTCAGCGCATCTTTCGTATTTTCGCTGATGCGCTGCCGTTGGTCTTCCGCTACCGCTGCCAGAATATGAATGGTGAATCGGTTGGCGTGTGGATTATCGGTTACGACAATTTCCACATTCGATTTAACGATTCCGGCAATTTGCTCTACGTCACGCCCCAGCCGATCAAGCCTTGCCACTACCAATATTGCATTCATCTGCCTGCACAGTTCAAGTGCCTGTAACAGGCCAACCCTGCATTTACGGGTTGATTTTACTTCCATGACTTCACGGATGAGCTCATATTCGCTGAGCTTACAGTAGCTTTTCACGGCAATTTGTTGTGCTTCGAGTCCAAGACCACTTTTTCCCTGTCGGTGCGTTGAAACCCGATAATACGCAACTGCCTGTTTCATAATCCATTACATCCGATTTTGTCCGCAGGTTAACCATCGTTTATATTTGAACAGATTTGTTTTAAAATCCGGTTAGTCGTGCTGAGAAGAGATTGAAATACAGGGCGTTGCGAAAGAGGAGGAAGCTAAAAAAGAAAAGTTTTGTCTATGGGTAAACGATGGTTTACTCATAGACAAATTATTCAGAAGAAATATTTTCGGAACCTATTTCGTTGCTTCACTCGTGCCAACTTAAAACTAAATGTTAGTTTTTTATAGCTACAATAAATTGTTCGCAACCCGAAAAATCACTCAAAAAGACTCAACTGTGCGATGGACTTTTCATGAATAAGAAAATCAACGGTTTCCTTTTCCCGTTCATAGAGTTTGCTTAATCGGCGCGGCATACCGTAATAGGTATCATTGATATTGTAAGCCGGCCATTTGGAACCGGGCTGCCATTGGCCTTCATCATTCCATTGGTATTCCGTGCAGAGACGCTTTCGGTCTTCTTCCAAGTCTCTCTGCGTCGCACATTCTTTAATCACCAACCGCCATAGCGTTTTTCCTATTTTTATCGGCTGACTTGTATAGCGGATTTGCTGACTGATTGTTTCCATTACTATCTCCTTTTGGGAATGGGTTGCACAGATGCAACCTTGGCTCCCGCCGAGGGTGGGGGTAGCAAACGCAGGGGCGGCCAAGGCCGAGGGGAATCACCCGACCTGCACGAAACACCGTGAAGGAAGGTGGGGGATACGGCCCGGGCCGTTTATCGATGACCCTTGCGGCGCGAGGGGGAAGTCCCTTAGTCGAGTTTATTTCTTATTAATCAAACACCTTTTATTTCACCCGTTTTACAAATTCGATTTATGCTGAAATTCAGCTTCTTCCTCTGACAAAGGTAATTCCGCATGTCCCGACTTATTCCTGCCGAACTCCGCGAAAAAATGATCGAAAACGCACGTGATATGCTCAAAGGTCGGGAGAATGACCACCCACCCATTGTTAAATTGTTTTCCATTGCTGGCAGTGCTATCTGGTTGCTGAGCGAATTGAATCCATTTGAGCCTACTATTGCCTATGGATTGTGTGACTTGGGGATGGGTTCTCCTGAATTAGGATATGTGTCTTTGGAAGAGCTTGAAAGTATTCAGCACCCTTCTCTTCCCATTCCTCTGATTGTACGGGACGAGCATTTTGATGCGGAGTACCTGATGAGTGTCTATGTAGAAGCAGCACGTCAGTATCAGTCTATCACTGAAAATCCGGTCCATTTGCAGCAAGCGCATCAAAAATTGCTCAGTCAGCAGGCAAAATCTAAATATGTACCTTCCTGATGGATGGATAAGGTCTTTTGGAAGAGTTATTCAAAGGACTAATCATTTTGTACCAATTCCCACTTTATGGAGGCCAATCTCTGCCTGATCCGTTTCAATGTTTGTACTACGGCTTCTTCACGGGGTAACTCACCGAAAACCAGAGTCTTGAATGAACCTTGGTACGTAACCCTTAACTCCAGCCATACACGGTCTAAATCACTAAAAATTAAAGCCTGTACCGGAGGATTATACAGCCAGTCTTTATTCGTTCTGAAACTCAATTCATCGTCTTTGGCGACTTTGTACAGCATTCCATCAAATTCACCGGAATCAAAAAAATCGCTGATGTTTCGTTGCGCCAACAGCAGGTGCAAATCATAAACGTGGCGTATTTTATTTTTCAAATCAATGATTGGCGTTTCGGTATACGAAAACCGAACCAGACTCATGATTTTCTCACACACAGTTCGTGTCGGTGCCAGGATGGGTACTTCAAAAGGCAAAAGTCCATATTCCTCCGCTATTCCCTCCTGCCCTTTTGCCTGCATCATCTGATACACAAAAGAACTGACTTTGCCTTTAATCAAAGGCTCAGAGGAACCCAGCCAACTTGATTCTACGATAATCAGATCCCTCACCTGCCCAAATTCTCCGTCAAACATTTTGGAATAAGAATGGGCTGTTTTTCGTATCATCCCTTTTTTGTTGGTAATTCCGTCCACTTCCAGTTCAGGCAAGAATTCTGAAACGGCATTGCTGATCCGTTTCAGGCGTTCCTTTAATTGATTGGCGGAAAGATTCGGGTCTTTCAACAACACCAAATCAATATCTTCCGAAAATCTGCTGATAAAGGAAAAGCATTTGGCCAGGGCTGTACCACCTTTAAAAACGGTAAATTCCGACAAAGGGCTCGTAAAAATACGTTGCAGAGTAAACGTGACCCAATAATCTTTTTCCACGTAAATCTCGGGCAAATTCAAATACTCTGCCGTAATTGAGATCGCATCTGTAAACAGGTCCGGGTTTTCGTGTAATTTCATTGAATGTTCCAGTTGGAGGCCGTTTTCAGCAGAGACTTATTGAATCCCAGGGTAAACTTAGTAAAAGGATTAAGGCTTTCTTTGAGCGGGGTCAAATCCAACCCGCTTTGAATTTCTTCCAAAACGGCTCCCAATAATGCCCTTACCCGTGGCGGATATAACAGGGCATAGGTGATCATTTGGCTTTGCCGTTCGTTGCTCAATGCCTTAATGCGAGTTTTGAAAATGGTCAGTGCCGACCGTATATCCAGATCCGGGATTTGTTTTAGGTCCTTCATGGCATCCAGAAAACCCAGCATTTGATAATTATCTTCGGATACATCGGCGTAGCTTTTGACGGAACTGACTTTGATGAAGCTGATTCCGCTCAGATTACGACGGGACCGACCGGCGATTTGAATATCGGATGGCACCTGAGTGGTCAGTCCCAGTTGATTATAGAGCCTTGTACCTGTGATGTAGGCTGTGCGCTGCTCCTTTTGGTACAGGTAAGGTTTAAGTAACTCCGCCTCATTGGGTCGTTTTCGACCAAAAACGGTCATTTTGGGCTTATAAAAGCGCCCTTTAGAGACCCTGCTGACCAATCCTTTCTTCTGCAACCGTTCCAGCGCCTTGGCCGCCGACGCAAACTCTTCCCGGCCAATGGATAACCGGTCATACCCAAAGATTACATCCTCGGGCATATTCTTTATCGTTTGGGCTATTTTTTCAGCGACACTTATCATTCTGCAAATATAGCATATGTGCCAAAATATGTCAAGTTTTGTGTTTTATTTACTTGACAGCATAAAATATGTCAACGCTTATCTCCCTGGGCTACTTTACCACTTGATAAATATATGACGATTTATTTGCAGGCTTACTGAAACTCCATTACTTTCCAATCATAATAACTTTAACTGTTTTACATTGGATTTTATGTGCCACTAAGCTTTCTTATATTTTTATAATGACGCCAGAACAACTGACACCTGCAAAATATTTAGAAGGAAAAATATTACCCAATTATTGGATTGTACAAGAACCCATAACTAAACATCCAAATGGATCGGGAGGCAATTTTTCGTATTCATACAATGTCCTAAATCAGAATACGGGTCAGCAAGCTTTTTTGAAAGCATTAGACTTTTCAAGGGCTTTAAGTGCGGCTGATCCTTTAAAGGCTATGTCTATTTTGACTAATTTGGTCAATTATGAGCAAAATCTATTAGAGATTTGTCGCAGTAAAAGACTAAGCAGAATTGTTTCTCTTATTGATTCAGGAAACTATCCCGCCTCAAATGGCGGCATAATTCCAGTTCCTTACTTTATTATGGAACTGGCTTCAGGGGATATTTACAACCAACTGGACTTCTCTCAAAAGATAGACCATTTATTAAATCTCCAAATTCTGCACAGTATTTCGGCCGCACTATTTCAACTACATTATAATGGGATAGCTCATCAAGACTTGAAACCTTCTAATATATTAATTATCGAAAAAAGTCCTCATAAGTTAGGAGACTTAGGAAGAGCCGATTTAAGGAGTCAGCCCCCGCCTTATGCAATAATGGATTTTGCCGGTGATCCGTCTTATGCGCCTCCGGAAGCTCTATATAAATCTGTACATCAAGATTGGATATTTCGTCGAATTGCGAGCGATGCTTATCAACTGGGCAGTATGATCGTTTTCCTTTATACACAGCTTAATATGACTGCTGTAATGAAAAATCATATATCTCCGAAGCATGATTGGAATAATTGGACGCAAACTTATAGGGAAGTTCTTCCGTATTTATACGTTGCCTTAGAAAAATCAGTTGATTTTTTTAAAGATCAAGTGGACGATAAAGAATTAGCCAAAGATTTAAGTGATATTATATTTCAACTTTGCGATCCTGATCCGACTAAACGAGGACATCCAAAATCAATCAATAAACGATTGAGTACGATAAGTTTAGAAAGGTACATTACAATTTTTGATCGATTGTTAAAAAACTATAGGGTAAAGAATTTTAGAACAAAAATTTAAGATGGCTGGCTGGATTGCAGATGACAAAAAAAGAAATGTTATTCCAAGATGGAGAGATTTTACTCAAACTCTTAAATTGGGGGAACTTAGCCCAATCCATACTCTTGGATCTAAGCACTCCGATTTTATACATTCGGAATTCCACAAAAAGAAAATTATAGATTGGCAAACGGAACGAACAATCAAAAATGCGATTGAACTCTTAAATTCGTCCTATGTAGTAGATGATTTAGAGCAATCTCATGAAGCAGCACTTTATCTTAATAATCAAAAAAAAATAACTTCCCCTTCAGTTGGGATATTAGCAGAGCGTATATTAGAACCTTATATCGTTGAAAATTCACTTTCCCAACCAAGTAACTTTAAAGATTTAGATTCTGTTCTTAGGCCACTGGTTAAGGATTTGAGGATATCTATTAATAATAACCTAAATAATTCTATCAGTTGGGTTGAACTTGCACGTTTATATCTTATCTTAGGTAAAGAAAGAGCTGCTGAGAGATGCATATTAGTCGCTACTCAACTTTCACCTGATAATAGATATATAAGCAGAATAGCATCAAGATTTTTTACTCATACCGGTGATTATAAAAAGGCAAAACAAATTTTAAAGTCAAATATTGCCTTTAATGTAGATCCTTGGCTACTTGGGGCTGATATCGGTATCTCTTCACTCCAAAGAAAAAGTTCATTTCATATAAAAAAAGCAAGGGAACTGATTTTGTCTAAAAATTACTCTCCCTTCGAATTGAACGAGCTATTATCAGCTTTAGCTACGGTAGAGCTAAATGCAGGCAGTATTAAAAATTCAAGAAAGCTATTCAATCAATCCTTGGTAACACCCAACGATAATTCTGTCGCTCAAGCAGTATGGGCTATGAACCATATAAATAATCTTAATTTTTCTAATTCTGCCTTGGATGAAATTCCTAATATATATGAAGCTAAAGCTTATCATTATTTTAATGCTAAGCAATGGGAATCAACAATGTCAAATACATTGCAATGGTTTGTTGATCAACCATTTTCAAGAGACCCTGCGGGTTTTGGATCTTTCATAGCATCCTCTATTTTAGAGAAATATGATGATGCAGTAAAGCTATGTACATATGGCTTAAAAGCAACACCCAATGATTTTACGTTATTGAATAATTTGGCTTTCTCATTACTAAAAATGAATAATGTAAAGGATGCCGGTACAGTCATCCATAAAATACATATAGGAACATTGGATGAAAAACAAAAAGCTGTTTATCTGGCTACAAAAGGGTTATTTATGTACAAGAACGGCTTTTCAGACCAGGGAGCAAATTTGTATAAAGAGTCCAGTGGACTCGCGGGGAAAATAAAAAACAAAAAACTGCAATTGCTTTCAGATTTTCACCATTTATCTATTCAACTGGAAATTGACGGATTTCCGGACGATAAAGTCGCGAAAGTTGATCAACTTGCAAAGCAGTTGGCAACCCTTGATGAGATTTATTTAGTAGATTTAGTCAATAATTTAAAAAGGCGTATTGAGGACTATAGAACTAAACTTTGAGATAAATATTGGTTTTTGAACGGATCATCTCTCCTTTAGGAACTATTAAAACAAAAATGTTATAGGTATTGTCAAAGTAATAATAATTACAATCTACGGACTTCATATCTTGGGAGAGAATTTGTATTTCACTTTTATAATGTTTTCGGCCAATTAAATAATCCAGTACAAAAGGTACTTCAATACCAAGTTCACTTCCCCAGGCTATCGTTCCCCAATCTTTGGTAAAAGAGTTAGATTGGAAAGAGTTTCGAACATACAATTTTGGCAAATTAAAGGTTTTGTCCTCATCTTTTTTTAAAACTAATAAAGCGCACCTTTTTGGATTTTTTTCAACATATCTTCTTAAGGTAGAGTGGACAGAAGCCCCAAAAGTCTTTGAAAGCAAAATTGCGGAATTCATTTCCAGTGGAAGTTCTGCCATTTTATCACTGAATATTCCGAGTTGAAAAAGTGAAGCAGAAGCAAATAAGTTTGCTTCTGCTTCAAATAATTCATTAATATCAGGATCCAGTGTTTCGTCATCATCCAAACAGTTCTGTAATTTTTCCTGCCAAGGACAGAGCTCATGACCGGCTTCGTGTAGTTTGACAAACGTTTTTCTTACACCAAGCTGTGTTAAATCAAGGTATACTGTTTTCTCTTTACGGTCCAATACACCTCTAAGTTTTATCATTCCTCTTCTGACCTGCATATCGGCTTTATTGAAAAATGAATTATTTATTTTGCTTAAATCCACCCCTGAACTGACTTTCAAATTGGCATAGGCAAGTATCTTATCAACAGGAGTTGGAAAAATCCCCAATGCTTTACTGCCGGATAAAGTGTCCAAAGCAATATTTTCAACTGCCTTGATTTTGTGTTCACTTAGCATCTCTGAAACGCATATACTTTAAAAAATTTAACAGTTCCTCTTCTTCTTCCGTTGTCAGATTTTCGGAGGATAGTGCAAAGTGTCTTTCCAGCTTGGTGGAATCTTTCTTTTTCTCGACTATGCCTGCCATAACCATCAAATCATCAAAACTGATGTTGAAAAGTTCTGACAACTTGTACAAGGTGTTCGCAGACGGTTTTTTGATTTTATCGTTTTCTAACTGGCTTAAATAAGCGTTAGAGATGCCGGATTGTATTTCTACTTCTCTTAATGTAAGTCTTTTAAGTTCACGGGCTTCCCGTATCACTTTTCCTACGGTCTTTTCCATGGTAGTATTGATTTTTTTACACAAAGTAAATAAATCTAAATTTACAAAGCAAGCGCTAAGTAAATATTTGATGTATCAAAAATTTGCTTAATACAAATCTTTGATTGTTAATCTCTTGCTAAATATACGAAAAAATAATTTAGATTTTGCTTGCTTCACCAAGCAAAACGTCATTACCTTTGCATCGAAACAATTTCATTTAATACACTATGAAACCAAACACAAATGCGGGAGTTGACACAGGAGTTGCCACCCCGCTTCCAGTAACCTTCCAAGATCAAAAATTTACTTGGGGTGGTCAGTATGCAAATGGTAAAGAGCTTAAGAAGCTTTTCGGAGTTCCTGTCGATCAAGCGTTGTTTTTATCTCTTGTAGACCCATGGGATGACCAATTGATCACTGATGAAATGATCATTGACTTGGCACGTCCAGGTGTCGAAAAGTTCTATGTTCGCCTGCCGCTGGAATACCAACTGGATGACAAGAAGCTTTCATGGGATAAACCGTTCATTACAGGGCTTGAACTCCGTCAAATTGGTGGAGTGGAAGTTGAGGATGAAATCTGGTTGAAGATTCCAAAGCCCTATTCGGACGAATTAGTAAAAAATGAGATTCGTATCGACTTGACTCGTCCCGAAGTCGAACAATTTTACGTCGTTAAGGCTGAGGTAGTAATTACGATTAACGCTATTGAGCACAAGGTAAAACGAGGCACCTACAGCGTAGCTCAACTCAAAAAAGTTGGTAATATTAAAGCTACTGACGAGTTAGATCAGATAAAATCAGGGCATGTACTGGTTCCTTTGGAAGATGATGCTTCTGTCGAAATCAAGGGTTGTGAGCAGTTTGTTTCTCATAAAAGAGACGGATCTTCCTCGTAAAATATCGTTTGCGTAATGGCGTTTCCTGATAATCAAATCGCCGGATTAAAGCTTATAGCCCCTTCGTTGAGCACTGCCGACGAAGGAGGCTATACCTATATCCGAATAGAAAATCTCCGGCTACCGAAGGGGTGTCAGCCGGAGCTCGTAGATGCTTTACTGTGCCCTACCCCCAGAGAAGGTTACAACTCACGCCTTTTCTTTGCACAGCCAATCACCGGTGGCCCTTCCCGTAATTGGAATGGAAATATCCGGGTACTGAACCAAAACTGGTATGCGATTTCTTGGCAAACCGAGCTGGGAAAGAGCTTGGCAGAAATACTTTTAGTTCACTTAGATGCTTTTCGAACAAGATGAAGAAAAATGATATTCATTTTCGTATTCCGCAAAGGTTGCATCAACAAATGCTTGATGACTTGCGGCGACCACACCCGTTCGCTTTTGAGAGAGTAGGTTTCTTGTATACTACCTCTGTGGAAATGCCTGATAAAACAATTTTGATTATTGCGACCGAATACACTCCGGTTGAAGATACTCATTACATTAATGATTATTCTGTCGGAGCAAAAATTAATTCCGACGCTATCAGGACTGCCATGCAAAGATCACTTAAAAATCAAACCGGGTGTTTTCATGTCCATATACATGACCATCGAGGTATACCTACACCAAGCCGCACGGATATCAAGAGCTTATCTGGCGTAGTAGAAAGCTTGAGTAATGTTGCTCCCAATGAGGCCAACGGCTATTTGATTCTAAGCCGTGACTCCTTTTATGCAGCCGTAAAAGTAAAGGGTATTGTTAGTTTACAAATGCCGAAAATTATTTCGGCTATTGGAAAACCAATGTTGTTTTCATTTGAAAATACATACTTACCTGTGAAAGCCATATACAATCGCCAATCCTTTCTCGGCCCTGCTTCCCCTTTAATTTTTGATACAATTAAAGTTGGTATTGTAGGCTATGGCGGTGGCGGCTCTCACATAGGGCAACTGTTGGCTCATATTGGTATAAAAAATATAGTGGTATTTGACGGAGATATTGTTGAAGAAACTAACTTAAATCGATTAATCGGAGCTTGGCCGCCAGATGCTGTAAATAAAGCGGCTAAGACAAAAATTGCCAAAAGGACAATTAAGAAAATAAATCCGAAAGCTAATGTAGTAATCTGTAGCGAACGATGGCAACAGCGTCCGGAACTTATTCATTCTTGTGATGTAATGTTTGGAGGAGTTGATTCCTATGGCGAACGAGATCAGTTGGAAGCGGAATGTCGTCGTTACTTGATACCTTTACTTGATATAGGAATGGATGTTCATCAATCGGAAGATTCTCCGTTTTCAATGTCAGGTCAAGTTATTCTTTCAATGCCTGGATCTGCCTGTATGCGTTGTTTTCAGTTTTTAACGGAAAAGAAACTTGCATTGGAAGCGGCAAAGTATGGGAAAGTAGGCGGTCGCCCTCAAGTAGTATGGCCCAATGGAGTATTAGCTTCTACCGCAGTGGGTTTATTTGTAAATCTTGTAACCAATTGGGCAGAGGATCAAACCGGTCCTGCCTATTTGGAATATGACGGTAATACTGGCTTAATTCGGGAACACATTAGAGCGAGTTTTACAAAGGGCGATTGCTCGCACTATCCGTTAGAAGCAGTGGGCAAGCCTAAATTTATAGCTTTGTAAGTTGAAAAAGCGGATTCAACAAAATAGTTCTGAATCCAAGATTGCCGCGATGCACTATTCGTAAACATCCGAAATGTTTACGAATAGTTTACCAAAGAAAAAGGCAGTTACAACTTTTGGTCGTAACTGCCTGATTTTGAGGTGGTGATGGACGGAATCGAACCGCCGACACAAGGATTTTCAGTCCTTTGCTCTACCGACTGAGCTACATCACCATCGTTGTCGGTACTTCCCGTGATTTGGGAGTGCAAAAATGGGAGTTTCGATTTTAAAACGCAACTATTTTCTAAAAATTTATTGCAAAAATAATTGCTTAAAACGACGGTGGAGTACTTAGTGGCTTGTTTATCAAGGGATTTAGTAGTGTATTTTTCTTGAAAATTTTTTGCGATTTATTGTAAACAGTCGACCAATTATGATCTATTGACCTATAAAATCCCGATAGGTGCTGCATTCTTCAATCACTTCGCGGGTGTATTGGGTAGTGGGATATTTGCTTTTTAAGAGCCCAAAGTAAGCACCAAGCCTTTTTTTAGACTCTGCATTCATGCGGGCCATGAAGGCGGCTTGCTCATTTTCGGAATAACCCACATTACGGCCTTCGGCAGCCTCGAACAATTTAAAGGCATTTCGTTCGCACATGGAGGCTCCAAAGGCGGCTTTGGCGGCTATTTCGGAATTTTTGGTGAGTTGAAGGGCTTTTTCAAAATAGGTCTTGGCTTGCGTAGCAGCAAAATAGTCTTCTCCTGACAAATCACGCGGTGGGTACATGTATTGGTATTCTGCACTGCTCCATTGTCGTTGGGAAAGTATCCAGCTATTTCCCCAATAGCCCGTATTGTAAGCACCGCAACCGAGTAAATAAGCGGCTTCTGCATCTCCTGCTTTCATTTTCTTTTCCAATTCCGTCATTCGCTTGGCAAAGGTGGCGGGAGTGACGGTTTCTTCCGCATTTTGGCCGTTGTCGGGGTTGATATAAAAAGGATTGCTGTCAAGGTAAGTGGCAAAGGGCTCCTGCTTCCAAGTTTGAGGGGATACTTTCCCAAAAGCCTCGGCGGCTTCGGCATAGTGATGTTGGCTGAGGTATTTTCGTCCCAATACAATGTACATGTAGTTAGCGTCAATTCCTGAGAGTTTAACTAAACGTTTGTCGAAATCCCCCAATGTGGGCTGCTGAATGTATTTCAATACTTCCTGAACGGATTCCGCCGAAGCACTGTCTTCTACGGCGTAGCGGTCGGTATTGGTGGCAAAAGCGGAGGCGTAGCCGTCGGCGTTTTGGGGGCGAGATTGCCAACTGGCTGCTGATTCTAATAAAAAGGCTTTGGCTAAATGGATTCCGCCGGCATTCTCCTGTTTTTTAGAACTGCACCCAGATAACCATCCACCCGATTTCTTATCGTCCAAGGGTTGTCCACGGTACATTTTAGCCAAGAGGCCACAGGCGCGGGTATAGGCATTGACCACGCGGAAATTGTCCGATTTTCTAAACTGTTCCAACATTCCAATCGCCTGATTTTCAAATTCAGGGGTAATCTTATCTTGTTTGGCAATCAATAACAGCATTTGCTGAATGGACATTTGCTGTTTTAGGTACGAATTTTGAGTGGAGGCCGCCTGTGCTTTGGTCAGGTAATCACCTGACTTATCGTAGTTTTTGTTCACATAAGCAATGTAAGAGGCGGCCGTATACCAAAAAGCAGGATTGCCCAGGCTTTTATTTTCGGCATTATTGGCATTGAATTCACCGAGTTGCTCAAAATACGTAGAGGACTCAGCACGGCGATTTTCAAAAGCGGCGGTATCTTCTACGTAAGGAATTTCACCGAGTGAATAATATTCATTTTTGTTGATTTCCCGGGCTGTAATGAGCTCAATGAGCTTATTTTTAGGATTGAGTTCTACAATTTTTTTCAACATGGGTAAACCATCTTCCAGCGGTTGAATGGCACAAAGGGCATAAACAGCTGCCTTCTCGGCGTCATTTTGACAATAACTCAGCGCTTTTTCCTGAAACTTGATTCCTTTGGAGCGCAGGCTCAAATCCGCTTCGCGGCGGCGAGAGGGGCAACGTTCAAAAACCAAGGCAAACTCGTAAATGGCTTTGGCGGTATCACCCAAAGATAATGTGGCTCCTGCTTTGCGCGCAAAAGCCCAATCGCTGATAAAAGTCTTGGTTTTGAGGGGTTGGATGAATGTCTCATATATTTCAAGGCAGTCTTCGGGCTGATAATTCATCATCGCTAACTTCACCGCTTGAAAAGCGTAGCGTTCTTTTAAAAATACATCTGTGGTGGTGCTCGCCAACTGCCGCGCTGTCTGAAAAGACTCCACTAAGACCAAGGAATCTTTGTAACTTTCTTCCCATGAATGAACGGCAGGTTGATAGGCTTTTTCAACAGCTTTAGCAAATTGAAGATAGCTAACGGCAGCTTTGTTGCCTTTGAGCATCAGCCGATTGGGAAGGGTATTGTTTGCAGTTTCTGTATAAAAGTAGTTGTAAGCAACGGCTTCGCTGACACCGGCATAATTGGCCCAGGCTTGGGCGTTGGTATTTTCACCCAGTTGAAGTGAATCGCTGTATTCGTCCAAATATAAAAACTGCTGGGTGTAGTGATACCGCCCGTCACCTTCCTGAACTGTAGCACTTTCAGGAAGGAAATAGCTGGTAAATTCGTTCAAATCGGCGGGGCCACTCGCACAGGCAAGTAAAATCAGAACGGCAACAGTTTTAGTGGAATGTTTGAAATACCTGTTGAAGGGAATCTTTTTCATAATAGGTAAAATTGAGCGAATCCAGATGATATAATGCAAATGTAACTTTTGTATTTTGAATTTCTTGGGCTAAAGTTTGGCCGCTTATTTTAAGGTTTTCAACGGTACTTTCTTCGATTCTGAAACGGTCTCCGCGACGGATGGAAAGTCCTCGAAAAAGCGTGTCGCGCAGGGCAATGTATTGATTGATTTGGAGCGCTTTTTTGAAGGTTTGGTTTTGTTCTAAGTCTTTGTGATTCAAATGGTTGATGAATGCAACAAACCTGCCATTACGATAAAGGATGGCCCAATTAAAGATGGGTAAAACAACATCCAAAGGCAAAGGATAGTCGGAGATATAATCTGCATAACGTCCGGCTACCGTTAAATCCAAAATAGAGTTTTGAGTACGGATATTTTTCCAGTCATCCATGTTGTAATACATCAGCATTCCGCGCTGGACGGGAGGAATGCCCGTGGTGCGATAAAACTTGATTTGATGCAATCGAATGGTGGCGGATAGACGCGTAGCAGAGGGTAGTGCTTGTTTGATTTGGGCTAATAATCGGAAGTATTTGGCGCGAGTGGAAAGGGTCCAATCGCAATCAAATTGCACCTCATCCCCAGGTGGAAAAGAAGAGGGTTGGATTAGACTTATCTTTTGTACAATTTTCGTTGCCAATTCATCCACTCCACCCCATGAAAGTTTTTCCAACGTTCGGTTGGTGATAAATACGGTGGGTACGAACTCCAAAGGAGGATTTTCTTTGAAATGAATAACTGCTTTGGGAATGGCCTGACGCGTGGCGACATCCCAATCCACGTCAAAAAATTTGATGTAGAGACGTGTTGCTCCGTATTTTTTGAGGGCTTCTTTTTCGTAATCGGAAAGTTCAAAAGTGGATTTCCAGTAATAAAAAGCCCGCGTGATTTGCTTGGGTTTTTGTGGGAGTTTTGGCGCGAAATAGCGGAGGTACCACGAATTGGCTTTGCCCAGATACTGAGCCACTACATCAAATTCTCCCCAATGATAACGGCTTAAATAATGAATAGGGTAGGGGGTGAAATCAGTGATTTTTTTATCAACAATGGCAGTGTAAGGTTGTTTGGTCAACCATCGTAAATGATGTTTTAGAGGGAGTAAACAACAAATAAACAAGAAACTCCCCATCACAATGTTGGTATAAATGCCTGTGATTTTGAGAGAGTTCAACCCCTTCCCAATACCCCAACACAGTACCAATGTAGCAGGTAAACTTGCTCGACGTGCCAAGTCGTTGAAATGCCCATAACGATATAGCGCCAGCCCCAAAAGCACAATCAGTGCAGCTAAAGAAAGCTTGAAATCTTCCTTTGAAATGGCATTTTTTTTCTTCAGAAACCACATTACAACACCCCAAAAACCGATTTCAATCATCAAAAAAGTGGCCAGCAAAACATATTCATGGGGCGTTTTCAGGAAGCTCGACCACCAACCCTGTACGTCGTGCAGCGGTACGTGTCCAGCGTAGAAAATAAGGGCAGGGAGAGAAATGAAAAGGAGTAGTGAGTAGCGAGTAGTGAGTAATGAGTAGTGAAAGTGTTGTTTTTCGCTACTGGAATTACCTGAATGATCACGCCTGAAATAATCAAAAACAATAAATGGCAATAACCCCACAGCCACCAACGGCGACCAATACAATAAGACAGTAAACAGTAAACAGTAAACAGTAAACCCTTTCCTACCTCGACACTCTAAATTCTGCACTTGACACTCATTACGACACTCCAAAAACACTCCCGTTGCCAGCCAAGCGGGAAGGGCGTGCTGGGGAGCTGCCGTAAACGATTCTACGTGACTCGGAAACATCAAACCGCCGGGCGTTTGTATTAACTCAATCGTATGGTCGTTGGTCCATAAATCAGCGAGTGTGTAGCCGATGGTGTGTGGGGATTTGAAGGCTTCGTAAATCAATAAAATGGCTTCGGGACTGTTGAAGAAAATAAACAATATTACTAATGTCCACCCGCCAATTCGGTGGAGTAATTGGAAAAGCAGAGTCAGCCCCAACCATGTCCACCCAAAAACATAAAAGTGAACAGCACTGATACCGCCCAGCCATTTAGCGAGCAGTGCAGGAGGGAGATAATAAGCAGGATAATAGCACAAATAAGTGCCATCCGAATAGCGAACGGGCCACTCATAACGGACCAAGTTGTTGACAATCAGGTTGTGCTTAAAATAATCAAAATGTTGGGGGCGAAAGCCGCCTACGCCCGCTAAGTAGGTCCAAACGAAGGCAAGAGCGAAACAAATAAGGAGCGAATAATAAGGTAGTTGAGGAGGGGAGATTGGTTTCTCAAGACCAATTACTTTCCAAAAAAACGCAGCCAATGCTACCGTACAGGGCAAAGCTACCCACCAATCAAACCAACCCCACCAAAATAAGAGGAGGGGGAAAGAAATATAAACGAGTACAGCAGTCGTAGTTTTCATAAAGGCAACTTCGCAAAACTACAAAATAAGCCCTGTTTTTGCAGGTGTTTTGTTTTTGAAAACAGGTTCGTTATTTTCGTAAAAAAATAACGACTTTCATGCGTTTGCCTGTTTATTTGGATTACAATGCAACAACCCCCGTTGACCAGCGCGTGCTTACTGCGATGTTGCCTTGGTTTACGGAACAATTTGGTAATGCAGCGAGCCGCACCCATTTATACGGTTGGACAGCGGAAGAAGCCGTTGCGCAAGCGCGTAAACAGGTAGCTAAATTGCTAAATGCCAATCCTAAAGAGATTGTTTTTACGAGCGGAGCGACAGAGGCTAACAATTTGGCTATCAAAGGGGTATTTGAAAAATTGAGTTATAAAGGACGCCATATTGTTACCGTAGCCACGGAGCACAAAGCTGTTTTGGATACCTGTCATCATTTAGAACAATTGGGGGCGGAAGTTACTTACTTAACACCTTCTGCTGACGGACTGATCACGCCTGAACAGCTGGCGGAGGCTCTGCGGAAAGAGACCATTTTGGTGTCGGTCATGTATGCCAACAATGAGATTGGAGTGATTCAGCCGATTCGTGAACTGGCAGCGGTTACGCATCAGGCAGGAGCCTTGTTTCATACCGACGCCACCCAAGCCGTGGGTAAATTGCCCCTTGATGTACAAGCCGAAGGGATTGATTTACTGAGTCTTTCGGCGCACAAACTGTATGGGCCGAAAGGAATTGGAGCGTTGTACGTTCGGCAGGGAATTGAGGTTGTTTCGCAGATGGACGGGGGCGGTCACGAGCGAGGAAGGCGTTCGGGAACCCTCAATGTACCTGCTATTGTAGGGCTGGGAAAAGCCTGCGAATTGGCACAGAAAGAGATGAAAACCGAGTCTGAAAGACTGCGCCAACTGCGTGACCGATTGGAAAGTGCTGTTTTGGAAAACGTACCGGATACGTTCGTAAACGGGAGCGCAACTCACCGACTGTCTCATCTCACCAATATTTGTTTTGAACACATTGACGGTGAAAATCTGCTTCTCAACTTGAAAGACATCGCCGTTTCTACGGGGTCGGCCTGCACGTCGGCTTCCGTTTTGCCCTCGTATGTACTTAAAATGCTTGGACTTAGCGATGATCAGGCGTATGCTTCCCTTCGTTTCAGTTTGGGCCGTTTTACGACGGACGAAGAAATCGACTTTGCCATTCAGCACATTGGCGAGGTGGTGAGAAAAATGCGAATGGATGTAAGTTACTCGTAAACAGCCTCTACGCGGTTGGTCCTATCAAATCCCATAAATTGCCGTACAAATCTTCAAATACCGCTACCGTTCCATAGATTTCTTCGGAAGGTGGACGAACAAACCGTACTTCCTTAGCTACCAATTGATGATAATCGTGCCAAAAATCGTCGGTGTGTAAAAACAGGAATACGCGTCCTCCTGTCTGATTTCCGACGCGGCTGAGTTGTTCTTCTCCCACGGCTTTGGCCAGCAACAACCGGCATTCGGTTGAACCCGGCGGAGCCACCAAAACCCAGCGTTTAGTCTCGCTCAAAGGAGTATCTTCCAGGAGGCGAAAGCTCAGTTTTTCGGTATAAAATTGGATGGCTTCGTCGTAATCTGCTACGACCAAGGCGATATGTGCTATTTGTTGTTTCATTAAAACCGGTTAGGTTTCTGTTTCAGAGCAGCCAATTTTGCTATTTCTCTAATGCGTTTCTGTCGGGTTTCGGGTTGTTTGGCAAGGACCAGCCGTTGTAGCATCGCTTTCCTGACCGACTTGCTTAAACTTAGAAAAAAGTCTTTAGAACCAGGTTGGGTGTTAAATTCAATTTCCAAGTCGTGGGGCAGTATCAATTCTTCTACCTCGTCTAAAATCGTCCACGAGCCGTTTTGTTTTGCGGTTTCAATACTTTCCAACCCCGCCTGTGTCATGAGTCCGGCCTCTATCAGTTGTCTGATTTTTTCTTTGTTTACTCTTGACCATGTTCCGTTGGGTTTTCTTTTGCTGAAAAACTGTACGAACGTTTCACTATCCAGCGTTTTTCGGACGCTGTCTATCCAGCCAAAACAAAGTGCTTCGTCCACGGCTTCGCTCCAGGAGATGGTGGGCACGCCGGACTTCTTTTTATAATGCACAAGCCAAACAGCTTGTTTTGAACGATGGTTTTCTTCTAACCATTGTCGCCATTGCTGTTTGCTTGTCGGGCAAAAAGTTTCTATTTCTTTTTTCTCCATTTTTCTTATTTCATCAAAAAAACTACGCCGAAAATTTGTTGGCCAATTCCGTAGCTGTCAACAGTCGTTTTGTTTGAAATTGGGTTAAGATGGCAATCAGCCGCGAAAGTCGTTTGGTATCATTGTCATTCATTCGTCCAATTTTTCAGAGGAGGGTTTTGGTCAGCGGCCATTAGGATGAGGTCGTTGGTGTTTTTCACCGACGACGGCGCTAAAAATTGGTGCTATCGTTTTATTCGGCATCATCAAGTTCTTCTGTTTCAGTATAGTTAAACTCTACCTTACTTTGAGCAATAATTTCGTTGAGAATATTATTCAAGTAACCTAATTTGATGGTTTCACCAAAACGCTGATTTAAGATTGGAATATTGATTACTTCTTCAATGCAAGCCATATACTTTTCAATGATAGCAGTTACTAAATAAATTTTGTTGGCATTAGCTTTTATTTTGCCCAAGAGGCTTTCAATAGCTTCGTCTGATTTAATGACGAATGTTATCGGGAACTTTTGAATTTTATCTATGTCAAGAAAGTATTTTTTAAAATCAAGGGTTTCTGTTACTTGAAAGAAACGCCCTAATGGTTGCATAACAAAATCAATTCTGCCATCATTGGCATTTGTTCTTCCTGTCTTGAAAAGTTTTAAATTGTCTTTCCTGAGATTATCAATTTTATAGCCCCAAAATATGTGTTGGTCGTGATAATAGAATTTCAAAATTGAATAGCTGACAATTTCAAAAAGTCTTGCGTCAACATTGGGTGCAAGTAAGCCGCTGATAAATTCAATAACCTGTTCTGGTTTTGAACTTTCAACTTCTTGCATTTCTACACAAGCTGTGATGAACCGTTGAAAAGAATCTTGCTTTGTCTTTGCATATTCGTTTATAATTTCAATGTATAGCAGAGGCGGTATTATAAACCTTTTCTCCAATTTTTATTTTGAGTAAATTCTCATTTATCCAATACCTTTTATTTATGTTTTGTATTATTGGGATTTCGTTATGGTATTTATTATTAAATTCTTTATTAACCCTATTATTAAATGAATGATTTTGAGTTTTTCCTCCAAAAGGAAGTTCTCTTGCACGAGTTAATAAGGACGAAAATATTGCTCCTTCATAATCTGCATATTTCCCCTCGCTATCAAATTTTTTGGTAAGGTAATCTTCAATTATTACATACATCGAATATAATGTCCCAAAGCTACCTCTGGATTTAGAGCCTTTGTTTGCTGAACGAGTTTTTTCATTTATGTATTGAAGTAATTGGCTCTTTTCGTAAATATCTTCTGCATCGCTTCCAAACTTGTTGTCTAATATTGCTTTTATACTAGCCGTGAATGTATGTTCCATTGGGTTATTCAAATAATTTTAAGTTTTGGACGGTTGCTATTTTTTCGGTTTCAAAGGTTCGTATTTCTTTTTGAAGTTTCTCCCCTTTATATTCTTTGGCTAATTGCAATCTTCGTAGTCCGATTTTAACATATTCGTCTTGCATTTCAATTCCAATACATTTCCTGTTCAGTTCTTTTGCAACTGCACAGGTTGTAAAAGTGCCTGAAAAGGGGTCTAAGACCAAATCTCCTTCTTTAGAACTTGCTTTTATTATTCTTTCAAGTAATGCAATCGGTTTTTGTGTTGGATGATTTTCGTATTCGTCCATACGATAACGAACTCTTGCGAAATCCCAAACATTGCCTGGAACTTTCTCTGTATTATAAATTGTCGGTACAGCTTTACGATAGTCTATTAGCTTTCTTTTTGAACCTGTTTTTGCTTCAACTAAGATATCGTTTGCATTGAAAGTGTAATTGTCTTTATCCTTTACACAATACAAAATTGGCTCGTACATTGAGCCAAAATATTTTTTAGTCTGCACTCCGGAACTGTCGTAACTCCAAACAATTCTTGATAAAACAGATAGTTTTTTGCGAAGGAATATGTCAAAATATGGCATAAACTGTGTTGCAGTCATTACATAAAAACTACCGTTGGGTTTAAGTTTTTTTATGCAGAGGTCAAGCCATTCATAGCACCATTCTAAATAGGCTTCTTCAGTCGGCCATTTTTCTATGTGGCCATTAAAATTTTTGCCAATGTTGTAGGGTGGGTCAGCAAAAAACAAGTCAACAGAATTGTCAGCAACTTGTGTCCTTAAAGCTTCTAAAGCGTCACCGTGAATTATTTTATGAGTGTCTGTTCCAAATATTTCCATTCTCAAACGATTATGCTAATAAATTCAGGTAAAATTAATAAAAATGATCAGGATACTTGCAATATTAGAGTATCTCAAAAAATGACGTATTGCACGTAGATTGACTCATGTTTTCTGCAACTTTTACACCTCCTCACCCTGCAACTGCTTTTCGTACAGTTCTTTGTAGATGCCGTTTTGTTCAATTAATTCATTGTGCGTGCCTTGTTCCACTACCTGTCCTTCGTCCAATACCAGGATAAAATCAGCCAATTTAGCCGATGATACGCGGTGGGAGATAATGACCGACGTGCGGTCTTGCATGATGCGTTGGAGATTGGTCAAAATCGTGTTTTCGGTTTGGGTATCTACCGCCGAGAGGCAGTCGTCCAGAATCAGAATTTTGGGGTTGCGGGCAATGGCGCGGGCAATGGAAAGCCGTTGTTTTTGTCCGCCCGAAAGCGTAATGCCGCGCTCGCCCACGCGGGTTTCAAATCCTTCGGGAAAATCTTTGATGTTGGCGTAAAGGTCAGCGTCTTTGGTGGCCTGTTCAATGCGCTCAAAAGACATATTGGTCGCGCCAAAGGCCACATTTTGCGCGATGGAATCTGAAAACAAAAAGACATCCTGCGGCACGTAACCCATTTGTCCGCGAAGGGACTGAATATTGTAATCTTTCAGCTCAATGCCGTCAATCAAAATCGCGCCTTCTGTGGGGTCATAGAGGCGCGTAAGCAGATTGGCAACGGTGCTTTTTCCTGAACCCGTTGTTCCCAAAATAGCCACCGTTTCCCCCGCTTTTACGGTGAGGTTGAAGTGTTTGAGGGCGTTGATACCCGTATCGGGGTAAATGAAAGAAACGTCTTTAAAACTGATTTCTCCCTGAATATCGTGTTGAAGATTTTTCTTGGAAACCAAATCCGTTTTGGTGTGCAAAAACTCGTTGATACGCACCTGCGAGGCCGCTGCGCGTTGGATTTGGCTAGTGGTCCAGCCCAAGGCCATCACAGGCCACGTAAGCATACTCACGTACAAAATAAACTCGGTAATGTTGCCGGGAGTTAGTCGCCCGGCCATGATTTCGTGACCACCCACGTACACAATCAGTACGTTGCTGAGTCCTACCAAAATCACGATAAAGGGATAAAACAACGAGTCAACCAGAGTCAGACTCAGCGATTTATTGCGGTAATCGTTGCTTTGGGTGACGAAATTGCGGATTTGTTCCCGCTCACGCACAAATGCTTTGATAACCCGAATACCCGAAAACGATTCCTGTACGTAGGTAGAAACGCTGGAAAGCTGCGCCTGTAACGCTTCCGACCGTTTCATGATAATGCTGTTGACGTAATAAATACTGATGGACAGAATGGGAAGCGGAAGCAACACGTAAAACGAAAGCTTGGCATTGACCGAAACCATGTAGCTAATCACCAAAATAAACAGCGTAATGAGGTTGATGCCGTACATAATCGAAGGCCCGACGTACATCCGCACTTTGTTGACATCTTCCGAAATCCGCGCCATTAAGTCACCCGTGTTATTGCGGCGGTAAAAACTCAACGGCAGCGTTTGGTAGTGCGCATAAATCTCGTTTTTGAGGTCAAACTCAATGTGCCGCGACATGACGATGAGTGTTTGCCGTACCAAAAACAAGAAGACGCCTTTCAACAAGGCCATGACCAAAATCAAAATCCCGAACAACAGAATCGTAAACGCAAATACGTCGTAAAGGTCGGGTTGTAGGGCGGAGCCTTTGAACAAAAAATACACGTCGAGCGTATCTTTCACCAAATCAAGGGCATAGCGTACCAATTGCGCAGGAAGAATCCCGAAAAGATTGGAGATAATGGTAAAAAGCGTACCCAAAATCAGGTACCACTTGTATTTGACCAGGTATTTGTTGAGGTGAGCAAGTGCTTTCAAAGGCGAGGAGGATTCGTTGGTGGTTGTCGGTAATTAGCTTTTGGTTTAACACTATTTTTTTTGAAAACGTTTGCAGGGTGTCTTCATTCCCTCACAAAATCAACTCGAACTGCACTTCCCGCACGGGGCGTCCCCATTCGGAATGAAACCGTTCGCCCGTAAACTGAAACCCAAATGTTTCGTACAAATGCAGGGCGGCCAACAGCTCGTCAAAGGTTTCAAGGTTGATTTTTTGGTAACCCACTTTACGACAAAAATCTACGGCCTCCTGCATTAATTTCCGCCCCAAACCGCGTCCGCGAACCGAAGGGTGCAAAATAAGGGTTCGCAAATGGGCAATTTCGGGTTTTTCCTGAAAAATGATGATGGTTTCTACCATTTGCCGATCCATTTCCGCTATCCAAATCCGTTCTTTTTCATGGTTTTGATGTTGGACAAAATGGACTAAAAACTCGGCCATTTCAATGTCATTAAGGAGGCCCATACCATACTCACGGGCATAAATATCGCCAATTAGATAGATGATGTAGCCCATGTCGCCGGGGCGAAAGTCGTTGCGGATAGTAATTTCAGACATAAGGTCTCATTAGTAGTGGGTTTGGTAATTTTAAGCTTCGGATAACTATTACTGGAAAATATTATTTGGTGAGCCCGTTACTTTTCTTGCTTGCCCAAGAAAAGTAACCAAAAGAAGGGCACTTTTTGCCAACGCTTCCTCGCACAGCCTGCGCGCGCCCCGCGGCAAAAAGGAGCCAACTGCACAAGGATTTTGTTTTTAATTATTTTAAGATTGGCGAACTCTTAAGGAACACTTTCCAGTAACCAATCAAAGGGTTTGTCGGCTAATGGAAATGGATGTTTTCGTCGTTTTAATACTACCCGTAAAGAGTCGTTTTGGACTTTTCCTTTCAGCAATACGGTGTTGGAATCGGGCAAAGAACACTGCAACGTAAACAGCGAAAGGCTATCGGTGGTGCGCTTTTTAAACGAAATGTTTTGCTTCAACGAATCGAGGCTATAGGCAAAATAAGCACGATTATAGCGGATTCGAAAAAGGGTATCAGAGGTTTGCACACTCCCGCCTGTGTATTCGTCAAACACGACATCCTTCCACCGCAGGCTATCATTCGCCATGCGTCCGTTGGTTTCAAAAGTCGTTACGTCAAAAATTCCCGTCGTGAGGAGTTCTTTCTTTGGAGTTGAATTGAACGGCTTGAGCGTACTTTCATACGAACTGTAAAAAGGTATAATAATGAACAGAATGACAAACGCCACTTTCAGCAAAAGACGCCCGTTTTGCATCCATTTTTTAGGCAGTTGATACGTGGAGGCCGGAGCAGTGGCTCGGTTCAACACGAAAAAATCAAGCAGCCGTTGGGCATCTGAAACGAGCAAAATCGTACTGTAAACAAAAAGGTGAATGGAAAACAGCTTGACGGGAATATTGTAGGAAAGATTGAGCATCATCACATTCATAAAAACAGCGGCTGCAATGAATGCTCCCAACGTACTTGTTCGACGGTAAATCAATAAAAATCCCGCCAAACATTCGGCCGCTCCCGAAAAAACCTCGTATGGTGTGGAATACCCAATAAAAAACCACGACAGGCGCATGGGTGAAAAATCGCCAAGGGGAGTTGCCAATTGGCTCAAACTTGGAAAGGTCATTTGCAGGGCAAAAAGCTTAATGATACCGTACAGGAAAGCCACCATAGCCACGTAGTATCGAAGGACGATAAGGAGCCAATAATAACCTTGTTCGTAGTTTTTGCGGCGCATATCAAGCAACGTCCATACAACCGTTCCTACTCCGGCAATGAGGGTAATTAGGCAAAGATAGGCGTAGACATACGAAGTATCGCCGCTGCCCGCGGGGGAAATCAATACGTCTTTGACGTGAAAAATGTATTGGTTGGCCAGCTCTACCCCCCATTTTTCGATTTGACCGTACCATTCACCTAAGATATTAATGATGGGTAGTTGGCCCACCCATTGCAAAGGAAAAGTGTAAAAGAAGGTATAGATGACGATAAAACGAAAGATAACCTTCCGCCAAAGCGGCCATTGGGTAGAGGAGAATGAGGGCATAGAGTTTAGGATTTGGGGATGGTTAACGCGTAGATTTACGAAAAAATGGCTAAATTTTGACCATCTTTCTAAGCCATCGTTATAAAACCTGCAAAAAGGTACCAGAACGTGTTTTTGAAAAGAGAAAAAGACGCTAACGGGATGAAGTTATTTGTACTGCATGTGTTATTTCTGCTGATAGGGAATTGGGCCGGTGCCCAAATTTTAATCAATTACCGTGATACTCCGCCTGATATTGATGCGGACGCTCGTGATTGGAATTCTCCATTATATACGTTTAAGCAAAAAGCACAATTTGTTAAATCTCCTAATGAAGTCCGCTATGCTTTCGGTTTTGATGAAACGAATCTATACGGAATTTTCAAGGTAAAAGATAAGCATCTCACGGACCTTGCTCAGGATAAAAGCGGCAGTCCCAGAATTATGTACAATGATGCGATAGAGTTCTACATAGATACCCAAAATAATAGCAGTGTCTTTATGAATGATGATGATTTTCAGTTGATTATGGACTGTACAGGTCATTTGACGGTGTTTCGGGGCGGAGATAAATTTCTGATGAAAGTGGAAAGGTCTCGCGTACCTAAAGATACCGTTACCGCCCATTTTGTCATGGATTATAAAGCAAAACTTCGGGGCAGTGTCAACGATAATTCGGATGTGGATGAAGGCTATATGATAGAATTTCAGGTAGCTTGGGCGGCATTAGGCGTACGACCTAAACCGAATGAATGCTTTAAAATAGACGTTTGTCTCAACGATGCGGACGAGTTTGTAGACATTCGGCCTTTGTCAGATGAAGCTGCCATTCCTTTCTACGCATTTCAAAGTATGGAGGGAAACAACGATTTTGGGTTCCCCAACAAATGGCCGAAAGCTATTTTACACGGACAGGCCTCGGTTTGGAAAAAAATCTGGTTAGCGTTGGGGAATGCCGTTTGGGGACTCCTTGGGTTTTTTTTGGTAGAAGCAAGTTGGATGATAGTTCGATTGCAGAGAAGCAAGCCCCTTGTCATTCGGGAAAAAGTGGTTCAGGTAGTGGGACAAAAGGAGGTTAATGTGAACAAAATTTTTGTTTCAAAAGCGACACTTTTTGTTTCTGAAAATCTTCAAAAAGACCTTTTGCCCTCCGACCTTGCGGCATATTTCAACGTAAGCCTTCGCCAGCTTCAACGACAGTTCAGGGAAGAAGCCGATACTACTCCGACTGATTTAATTCGAAAAATAAAACTGGAAAAAGCGGCACAGTTGCTCATGACATCTTCTAAAAATATTGCTGAAATTGCGTACGAATTGGGTTTTTCTGATCCTACTTATTTTTCCCGTCTTTTTAAGAAACACTTTGGAGAAACCCCCTCCAAATTTCAGGATAATGCCCGAGCAACGTAGCTTGGCGCGATTATACCAGTTTTTGTCGTTTTTGTAACAGTCTTTTTGCCGCCAAAATCGGAGATTTGTACTTTGCTTATCCTCCTTCAAGTTATGATACGTCAAGGCTTTTTACTGATGACTTTTTATTTTGTTTATGGGCTGATTATAGCCCAAACACTTCCTGCTTTTCCGGGTGCGGAAGGTTTTGGCGCACTGGTTGCGGGCGGGCGCGGCGGTACTGTTTACTACGTTACAAATCTCAATTGTTCGGGGCCGGGCTCTCTGCAAAATGGGCTTAATCAGGCAGGTGCTAAGTATATTTTGTTCAAAGTAAGCGGTATTATCCCCTGCGCCGCCGAAGTTTTTAAAGGAGATGTGACTATCGCCGGACAAACTTCTCCGGGAGGGATTATAGTGCGAGGAATTATTTTAGACGAAATCTACGAGCAAAATACCGTTTCCCGTAACGTCATTATTCGACACTTGCGCTCGCGCCCGAAACCCGGACAGACATTACCTAACCAAGGATACGTTTTGGACGATGGCCTGCGCCTTGATGGCGCTTCTAATGTGATGGTTGACCATTGTTCGTTTGCTAATGCGATTGATGAATGTGTGCAAATTTCGCATTCCCGCAACATCACTATCCAAAACTGTATGCTTTCCGAAACGCTGGGAGAGCATTTCAATCTGGGGGGAATGCTCATTAACTATTCCCGTTCTGACTACCCGCAAGATAACATCAGTATTCACCATAATGTTTGGAATCGAATTGGAGGGCGGTTTCCCGAAATTTCCTGCGAGTCGCCGTATTGCAGTTCGGCACCGCTAAATATTGAAATTACGTCTAACCTTTTTTGGGACCAACAGATTCAGACGTGGTATAACTCCTGTACTTCGGGAGGAAGCGACTGCACCAATTTCCGTTTGAATATGAATTTTACGAATAACTATGCTGTGGTGCGCAATTCGTACAATGGGCCGCTGGCATCCACTGATTTTCTGTCGAATGCCAATAATCGCCTGTTTGTGTCGGGCAATCGCCTGAGTCGTTATGCGCAATATTCAGATTATCAGTTATTTTATTGCTGCGACGATTTCAATGCCAATGCCCCTAACACCAATTTAGGCGCGGCGCAACGATTGATGGCTCGGAATAATTTCCCGTTGATTTCACCGACACCCGCAACGGACATGCCCGATTACGCAGCTAAATATGTAGGCGCTTTTCCCCGCGACCCGATGGATAGACGCCTGCTTTCGCCGATTTCTCAAAAAAGCATTGCTCCGCAAGCCATCAACGGTTCCGATTTTTTTAATGATGCTTTTTTACTCGACTTTACCACGCCTCCTGTTCCCCCTATTGATACAGACAACGACGGGATCCCCAATGAGTGGGAAACGGCGAACGGCCTCAATCCGAATGTACAAGACCACAACGGAATACAACTTTCTAAGAAATTTACGGGCGCGCAGGGATATACCAATTTGGAATGTTATCTCAACGAATTGTCTGATAAATTGGTGGGACAAAACGGTGTGATTGTTACGCCCCCAAGTACGACTATCACGGGTATCGAACTTATCTCCGGCGAACGTGTATCAGTGATTATTAGTCCCAATCCTACCGAAACGGGTATTTCGGTGAAAGTGACGGGTCAAACGATTTCGCCTTGGCGATTTGAGATGATAGACAGTTTGGGAAGAATAGTAATGCAGGAAAACAACATCATAACATTAGAAAAATCGACGCTTTTGCCACGCCTGTTGCCTGGTGGTACGTACATTATACGGATTTACTTAGACGGGCAGACACTCTCCAAAAGGATTGTGGTCTTAAAATAAATGGGCTAACTTGCATAAGGGTGTAGGACAAGTTTATTAAGCCGCCATTTTTATTAAATCGGTTACTTTATTGCACTGATTGTTTTTAAAAGCGACCCTAATATTAGCTACTTGTTGCAAACCTGTTTTAGTCCAC
>NZ_JAIXST010000036.1 GCF_027484545.1 Runella sp.
CGGGCGACCCCGTTGATGTTTGGATAAAAACAGGATATAGATCCTGCTCAACAACTGGAAAGTAAACTTACCAATTTCTTGGTTTTGTTACATCACACAAATCTAAAGGCGGCCCCGTGTGAACTATTGGTTGTATCACTAAAAATTTAGTTAAACAGTTTGCAAAACTAAAATTTTAGTTTTTACTTTGTATCACTTTACATAACCTACTTTTAAAAATAATGCGCGAACTCACAAAAGCAGAAGAAGAAATCATGCAAATCCTGTGGGATTTGGAAAAAGGCGTCGTTTGGGACGTTATTGAGCATTTGCCCGAACCCAAACCGGCCTACAATACCGTTTCAACCTTTATCCGAATTTTGGAACAAAAGGGCTTCATAGATCACCGTGCCATCAGCGGGAAAACCTACGAATATTTTACGATAGTGACCAAAGAAGACTACCGCGCTCACGAAGCCAACAAACTGGTCAACAATTATTTTGAAGGCTCTTTAAAAGAACTGGTTTCTTTTTTTGTTCAGGACAAAAACCTAAGCCTCAACGATGCCGACGAAATCATCAAGATGTTACAAAAAGGTCAACAATAAGTATTCCAAAGGCTCTTAACCTACTAAAACACATGGAACTCTTCATTTATCTTGGAAAAGCCGGGGCAGGGATGATAGCCCTGTATGTAGTGTATTGGCTGTGGTTGCGCAAGCATACCTACTTTGCTTTCAATCGTTTTTACCTGTTAACAGCTCTCTTGATTTCGTTGGGAGCACCCTTTGTTGTATTGCCCGAGAAAGCCCCGGAAGCTCTTCCGATGGCAGAATTTACGATGGAACCCACGACCGTCGTATTTCAACCGGAAGCAGCACCTTTGATTTCAACCGAGGAGATTCTACTGTTAGTTTACGCGTTGGGGGCTTTGGTCTTGTTGGTACGGTTAGGAGTTCGCCTGTGGCAAATCAGGAAGACCATCCGTTCGGGGGAGCGCTTGCGTTCGGGCAAATACATTCTGGTGCGTGCTTCCAACGAAAACGTCTCTTCCTTTTCATTCCTGAACTATTTGGTAGTGAGTCAAAAAGATGCAGACTCGTACGGGGAGGTAGTGCTTCGGCATGAGTTAGCGCATATTCGTCAGCGGCACAGTTGGGATTTGCTGTGGATAGAGTTCGTGCACGTTTTTATGTGGTTCAATCCGATTTTGATTTTCTTCAAACGTTCGCTTAAAGAAATCCATGAGTTCATCGCCGATGAGCAAGCGACCAACGGCGACCGTTTTACGTATGCCCGTACGTTGGCAGGGTACGCCTTCGGAGTGTCTCCGCAGGTATTAACCAATAATTTTTTCGATGTTTCACAGCTTAAAAACAGAATAGCCATGTTAACAAAAAATCGCAGTTCGCGTTGGGTATTAGGTCGATATTTGCTGGCTTTGCCGGTCGTGATAGGAC
Organism: Runella sp.; assembly: GCF_027484545.1. Taxonomy (GTDB): domain Bacteria; phylum Bacteroidota; class Bacteroidia; order Cytophagales; family Spirosomataceae; genus Runella. The sequence continues at coordinate 1,440 of NZ_JAIXST010000036.1, forward strand.
TTGTTGTACTCGTAGCCGCCCGCAGTGCCGAGCCCGAAGCACATATTTTGGAACAGCCCGCTGATGAACCCACGGAAAAAAGTTCTGTGCTTGCTAATGCCGAATCTACAACGCTCATCTTAGAACAAACCGCCGAAGAAATTACCGTAAATGGGCGTGTATTTACTTCTGATGGCAAAGGTTTGCCAGGGGTAGCCATTGTGATTGCCAATACAAATAGCGGTACCATCACTGACTTGGACGGTAATTATCTCATTAAAGTGGCACGTGGTAAGCAGTTGGTGTTTTCGTTTGTAGGTTATAAAACGCAAGTAATAGACGCTACTCAAAACGAACAAAACGTAATTATGATACCCGAACCAAAAGAGTTAGGCGAAATAGTAATTGTTGCCTATGGCAACGAGCCTGCAAAAAGAGAGGCAGTAGAAGAAATTACGAATCCTATTAAAAAGGGAGAGATTTTTACAGTAGTAGAACAAAATCCTGAATTCCCAGGAGGAATGAGCGAATTAGGCCGTTATTTAGGTCGAAATATCAGGTATCCTGTCCCAGCCAGACGTGCCAATGTGGAAGGAAAGGTTTTTGTACTGTTTGTAGTGAGTAAGGATGGAGATATACGTAGCCCCAAAATCACAAAAGGGATTGGTTTTGGCTGTGACGAAGAAGCTCTACGTGTGGTTCTGGGTATGCCCAGATGGATACCTGGTAAACAAAATGGCAAAGAAGTAAACGTGGAGTATAGTTTACCAATTAAGTTTGTGTTGGAGAAACAATCTTTTGTTTCATCCAACGGCGACAAAAGCCCCGAATTTCCGGGTGGCACACCTGCACTGAATCAATATTTTGCTACAAATTTGAAATATCCCACTGCTGCTGCAAGAGCGCACGTAGAAGGAATTGTGTTGGTAGGTTTTACGGTTACAAAAGAAGGAGCCATCAAAGATATTGTGATAGACAAAGGAATTGGTTTTGGATGCGATGCTGAGGCGATAAAGTTAGTTTCAAAAATGCCTAATTGGAATCCAGCCGTAAAAGACAGCCAGCCAGTAGATGCAAAATTTGCGTTGCCTGTTTCGTTTGTGTTGGAGAAAAAAACGGAAATTAAGACAGAGACTTTCGGCATAGAAAGAATGAATGATACAAAAGTGGATATGAAAGTGGGGGATAAGAAAGAGAATGCGATTCTTAACGGAGGGATAAAAATCCATGACTCCAAAGGATTATTTACTACAAAGCCTTTATTTATTCTTGATGGTAAAGAAATAACTAATGAACAATTTGAGAAAGCTATTGCTCCCGAAGATATTGACAACATCAGTGTTTTGAAAAATGAGTCAGCTACTGCTATACATGGGGAGAAAGGGAAATATGGGGTGGTATATATTACGTCTAAAAAAGCGGCCGCTGCCAAGAAAGAAGCTGCTCAAAAACCCACTGCCACTGATGCCTTGTGGCTATTGGATGGAAAAGAGATGGCAAAAGAGCAAATTCAGAAATTGAGTCCCGACAGCATCCAAAGTATGAATGTTTTGAAAGGAGAGGAGGCCACAAAAAAATACGGAGAAAAAGGAAAAAATGGTGTCATTGAGATAACAACGAAGAAAAACTAATCCATACAGCCAATTTGTTGGGGGTAGGACAAGTTAGTTATAAATCTCAAAAATAGCGATATTTGGTTTATGAACACAGAAGAGCAAGAGTTTTACGCCCTTTATGCTAAATTTTCAGCATGGAAAACGAGTCAG
>NZ_JAIXST010000200.1 GCF_027484545.1 Runella sp.
ATTTTATGATTACAAAAGAATACACTCGGGAGTCAAGTACAAAAGTCCATATAAATTCCTCTTGAATAGAGGTATGGATATGAAAAAAATAAAACTATCAAACTGAAAAATCTGTCCTATAATTAGGGGGTTGAACCACTTTATAAAGTTAGAATGGCAAGTGAAAGTAAGGGCAAGGGTAAAAGTGGCGGGTTTAGAATTATCACTTATTTTGTAGATGAATCCCAAAATGATCAAACTGTTTATCTTGTTACAATTTACGATAAATCAGAACAGAGTACCATGGCAAAAAAAGACCTTCTTAAAATTGTCACTACTGAATTGGGTTGATGCCTAAAACAGGAATTATAAACTTAGCATACAAATTATAGTCCAACAAATATAAAAAAGGCTGCCTATTCAGAGACAGCCTTCTTTCGTTAAAAAAGTATCCGCTTACACGGCATTAAACACCGCGTCCATTTTTTCGCTAATGACTTGCAGGCGTTTGCGGTCGCCGCCGGGCACTTCGGCAGATGCCCAACCCGAATAACCGATTTTGGTAAATGCTTTATTGACAACGGGCCAATTGCAATCCCCTTCCATCAATTCCACATTGAAGCCCTTCCAAAGCCCTTCGTCCTGTTGTTTTTTTCGACTGAACTCCTTGATATCCACCTTCATGATTCGCTTTCCGAGGGTTTCTATCCAGTGTTCGGGCCAACCGTAGCGCAGGATGTTTCCTACGTCAAAATACCACCCCAATAACGGGTGGTTGATTTCGTCCACAAAACGCGCCGCTTCTACGGGGCTAATCAAAAAATTGTTCCATACATTTTCGAGGGCAATTTTAATCCCCGTTTTTTCCGCGATGGGCAACAGTTTTTTGATTTCAGCCTGCGAACGTTTGTACGCATCTTCGTAGCTTGTATTCGCATTGACCACTCCCGGCACCAATAAGACCGTTGTCCCTCCGTAGAGTTTGCAGTCGTTGAGGGATTTTTCCATGGCTTTCAAGCAAACTTCGCGCACTTTAGGGTCAGCGTCCGACAGCGGAGATTTCCAGTGTGCAGAATTCACTACGCCCGGCAGTTCCAAGCCCGTTTTATCGCGGGCGTCCAAAATTTCTTTGGGGTCAATGTCGTTGGGGGAATCCAACTCCACTCCGTCAAATCCAAGGTCTTTCAGCAGTTTGAATTTATCCAAAACGGAGATTTTTTCTTCTACCATTCCGTATTTCAAACTCTTCTTAATCAACGGACGGACGGGGGGCGCAGCCATCACCGAACGGTCAATTCCAACCACCGCAGCCGAAGCAGCAAGGGTCGTATTTATCAAAAATTCTCGTCTTTGCATGGTTAAGGTTTTGAAACTTGGAAAGTTTACCGATAAATTCAGGTAAACTTTCCAAGTTTGGGGAGAAATCAGAAGAAAGGAGTAAAACCGGGTCTTGCCACTTCCACTTTCGGAGCAAGCTGATCCCAACTTGTTATGAAATCGGGAACCAGTTTTTCATTCGACTTCATGGCTTCGTCCCACGTAATTTTCTTACCGGTGTAGGCCGCCATACGTCCCATGATGGCAATCATCGTACTGTTGGCCATCCATTCGCCGTTGTTGATAGGCGTGCTGTTACGAATAGAAGCAAACAATTCGTTGTGTTCGGTTTGGTACATATCGTTTTGAACACCTGAATATTCCCAAGGATTTGCACCTTCAATTTTGTGCGTAGGGCGTGAGCAGTTGGCCATCGCCCGGCCTTTGGTTCCAAACGTTTCTACCAAGTAGCTGCGCTCGCAGTTTTCCTGCTGACGCGAGAAGTGGAATCCTTTGGCTCCGTTTGGATAATCGTACGTAATGGCAAAGTGGTCAAAAATATGTCCAAAAAGCGCATCTGTTCTCACTTGGCGACCACCCGTTCCAACGGCACTCACGGGCAATACATCGCCCATGGCCCACGACATCATATCCAAGCTGTGAACGGCTTGCTCTACGATGTGGTCACCTGCCAACCACGTATAATACATCCAGTTGCGGAGTTGAAACTGCAAATCGTTCCATCCTTCCTGACGTGGGAAAGACCAGGCACCACCCGTATTGTAGGTGTTATAAATTGACATTACTTCACCAATCGAACCGTCATTGATTTTACCGAATACGGCACGTTTTGGCTCGTGAAAACGCCAGCAAAAGCCAGATACCAACGAGAGATTTTTTTCTTTGGCCAATCTCGACAATTCAAGCACTTTGCGAATCCCCGGAGCATCAACGGCTACTGGTTTTTCGCAGAAAATATGCTTTCCTGCTTTGATGGCAGCTTCCAAATGCAAAGGGCGGAAGTGAGGAGGAGTAGCCAATAAAACGACATCCACCCCCGAATCAATCACTTTTTGGTACGCATCAAAACCGACAAATTTATGTCCTTCATCCACTTTCACTTTCTCTCCGTGCACTTTTCTCAATCCTTCAAGACATGTATCAAATCGTTCGGGAAAAATATCACCAAGGGCATGAAGCACTACGTTAGGATCAGCTTTGAGCGCTTGCATGGCAGCCCCTGAACCACGACCTCCACAACCGATAAGACCCACTTTGAGGGTTTCGGCATTTGTTCCTGCAAACGCACTATTAGGAACAATAATAGACGGAAAGGCAGAGCCAGCCAAGGCAGCCCCTGCTAATTTTAGAACTTCACGACGAGAAGGATTCATACGGATATAAAAGATTTAGAAATGAATGAACTTATTGAGAAACAGCTACTTTCAGACAGTTTACATCTTTAAGGCTGACTGTCAGCTTTTATTTTTATTCAAAATTGTAGCTATTTTTTTAAAATATAACCAACAAATAGTAATTTTTTTTAAAAACAACCCTACTACTCATCCAACCGATAAAACCGAGTGGCATTGCCCCCAAACACCTTGGCTTTGTCAGTTTCAGAAAACCCAACGTAAGTCATGTAATCACGTACCAGCCCAATGACCTGCTCGTATTCTGCCGCCACCAAACACACGGGCCAATCGGAGCCAAACAGTAATCTATCAACGCCAAAAGCCTCAAAGGCTACGTCCAAATACGGATAAAAATCTTTTTTCGTCCAGTTTTTCCAGTCTGCTTCCGTGACCATGCCCGATACTTTACAGCTAACGTGCGGATTGGCCGCCAATTCACGCATATAGTTGGACCACGTAGTTACTTTTTGGTTTTTGATGTACGGCTTTGCAATATGATCTACCACAAACTTTACGCCGGAAACTTCACGCACCAAATGCAGCGCGGCTTTCAATTGAGTGGGGTAAATGAGAATATCGTACGTAAAATCAAAGGTACCCAATTGGCGTACTCCCTTTACAATCTCGGGTCGGGATAAAAAATCGTCGGGTTCGCCCTGCGCAACGTGCCTGAATCCTTTGAGCAATTCAAATTGCGAATAATAATCAAGCTTTTCATAAAGATTATCTGCCCGTAAATCCACCCAACCTACGACCCCTTTTACAAAATTAGAATACTTTTCGGCTAATGCTAACAAAAACAACGTTTCAGCTTCCGATTGATCAGCCTGCACAGCGACGCACCCTCCTACGCCATTGGCGGCCAAGGCAGGTTGCAAATCTTCGGGTAAAAAATTACGACGAATACGCGTCATTTCGTCATTAATCCAAGCGTCGCGCTCGGCATCATAAATCCAAAAATGTTGATGAGAATCAATAATCATTCTACTGAAATTTAAGTGCTAAAGCACAAGTTAACCGTTATCCGTTTAAAATCAACGAATTATATCAAAGCAAATACCCTAAAACTTCTGCACTACTACTTAACTGCTTTAAAGTTGAAAATAAACAAATTGAGAACTTACTTCTGACTACTCACTCCAATCTCCTCACTACTGACTCCTAAATCATCACTTCTCCTTCAGCACTTCCATCGAAGTAAGTTCAGGACCACCGCCCCGATTTCCCGAACCGGCCGCTACGTAGACCTTCTTTTTATAGATTGTTGCTCCCGTTCCATGGCGTCCTTTGTTGAGGTTGGGAAATTTCTCCCACTTCATTTTCTTGGTATCAAACGCTTCTACTTCGGCATGGGCTTCTACCTGCGCGGGACTTTCGCCGCCCATAATAAGCAGTTTATAACCAAAGGGAACGGTCGTATTTCCCGCTCGCTGCGTAGGCAAATTCATACTTTCAGGCAGAGTGGTCCACGTATTTGTCTTAAAATCAAACACATCTACCGCAGGCTCGGTCAAATTCAGCACTTGATTGATACGCGCCGTTGAGCGGCGCCCACCGGCTACGTACAGTTTGTTGTCAATTACGGCAACCGACACGTGGTCACGCACGTGCGGCGCATCGGGAAGTTTTTTCCAGGTATTTGTTTTGGGATCGTATTCGTCGAGCCAACCTACGTGTCCATCGTAGTGTCCATCCTGAATACCGCAAACAAGATACAATTTATCTTTATAAGCGACCGAGCCCGCCGCTCCCCGTAAACGGTCGGCAGGAATAGCGGGTCCTTCGCGCCATTCATTTTTAGCGGGGTTGAAGATGTAGATACTGGCAATGGGTTTTTCGTGCGGATAAGAGCCCATAAAAGCACCCATTACGTAGGCTTCATTGTTGTATTCAATAGCCTGAAAGTGGTTCATTTCAACCGGAGGGGCAGCCAATTGTTTCCAGGTATTGGTTTGGGGATCATATTCATCCACCGGACGGGTTCCTCGGCCGCCAATCAAATAGAGTTTCTCTCCTACTTTGGTGAAGGCGTTTTCGTGCCGCGCCGTGCAACTGTTTGTCGATTGGACCGTTTCCCAACTATTGTTTGACTGAGCTTGTACTTGGCTCGCAATTGCTCCGCAAACAGTTATTAACACCACTAAAAAGCCACTTTTTGATTGAATCCGGTTCATACTGATTAGGCAGGTTTATTTGCATAAAAACTGGTTTTTACCCCTTTTTTACTCATTCAGGCCCCTTGGAAATAAAAATAGTAACGATCATTACGACCCTTACTATTGATTATCATGCTAACCTATCAGTTTTAGGAGGGTTAAATACACTTTATTTCTATCAACTCAGTATCTGATTGAATTCCAATCGTTCACCGTCGGGTCCGGTGATGTTGAAGTATTTGCAACCATTTTTCCAAAACGGCAAAAAAACGGGAGCTTCTTCCAGAATAGTAAAGCCGCCCTGTTTAAGCGCTTCAAAAGTGAAATCAATGTCATCCACATCAAAGGCAACGTGGTCTATGTGGCCATCTTTGCGTTGTTTGATTTCAGACAGTTCAGGGTCAGGCATTTGGTAAATTTCAATGAGAATCTCTCCGCTCTGCATCATGGCTACTTTCCCTTGGCCGCCGTTGTGCGTAAAGGCAGATGTCATCACATTCTCAAACCCCAGACGTTGGTAAAACTCCTCCGACCTTTCCAAGTTCGTAACGGGAATACCTATGTGCTGAATGCGCTTTAGAGTTAGATTTTTCATCTTGATGTACAAATCAGTTTTACGAAAGGATTGCTTCCAAACCCACTAAGCAACCCTTCGTTACTTCTTTATCACAGGTTAAATGTGGAACAAAGGTAGCGGGCTCCAAAAATTATTTTTTCTGCGGAATTGAAAACAAAGCGACGTTAGCAATTACCACTCATTTGTGTAAAAACTGGAAAATCATTCAAAAAAAGCAGGATTCAGAACGGGATATTCCCATCAATGATGCTCCTTTTATCATGGTTTTTAAGGTCAATAAAACGAGCCTTAAAGAAATCAGTTACGAAAAAGTGGTCTTGCTTGATTTTGAATAAGTGGCTTTTTTATCAGGCATAATAGTAAATTTTCAAATAGGCCATATCTCGTAAAAAATCCAGTTTATCGACCTCAATACGATTGATTTTCAACCCGGTACGTTCCTGCAAATCCTCAATTAGCTCCTGACGTCGGTCGGCCATTGTCAGAGAGATTTTATCATACATAATTTCTTTGGAAGATTCTCGACGATACAACAAATCTCCTTCCAACAAATAGGTGCAAAGCAAAAGAGTAACGGAAACAAGTGCCGTAATTCCTACCAAACTTGCCGAAATTCCGTGGATTAAGCCCAAAGCAATGACTAAAAATAAGTAAGTCATGTTGCGCATCGAAATCCCCTCGGTACGGTAACGAAGCATCGAAAAAACGGCAAACAATCCAAAGGCCGCCCCCATTGAGACTTCCACCTTATTGAGCAAATACGTGATTGAAAAAATAATCAGATTGAATACAAAAAACGTAAAAACGAATTCTGTACTCCGATAAATGGGGTAATAAATCAGGCGAAGCAAAATGACCATGCTTAACAAATCAAGGCCAATTTGAAAAAACAATTCGTATATAGTTTGGTTGGACATAGCAGTCAGGTAACATTTTTATCAATAATCGTTCAGTTGGTTAATTTTAGAAAGCATGGGCTTAAAGGCATTAGCCTTAATCGACGGCTCCACGTTCAAAAGCCCTAAACAATATTTGCTCAAGCTCCCTTCTCGGATGCTCATTTCTTTCATCAGATTAGTAAAGGGACTCTGAAAAAGCTTGTGTTGTTTGGTCTCTGCAATCACCAAGTGCGGATACGCGGCTGATTGGCCCTGCCAACGAAACCACAAATTCAGGTCAAACGTCAGGCGTTCGGGCAGTTGCTTATTCACCAGTGTGAAACGGTGATAATACACCCAAACGGCAGGCTCCAAATTTTCGGGTATATCCACCATCGTCTGATGTAGGAACAAACGACTCTTCGGACAAATCACTTCCGATATCTCTTCCAGTTCAATGCGGCTTTTTATAGTTCGCCGTTTGTTGTCTTTGAGTTTTACTTCAAAATAGTGGGTATTGGTGTCCACGTATCGGCGGGTACGGATTTTATAGCGATTCAGCTTGCCGCACAGATGTTGGTTATAAAACAGCCGCTCAGGAGTATCAAAATACAACGTATCATACTTGAATACACGTTTGGATTCAAGCTGTAAAATATGGTAATGAGACTGAATTGTATGGAGAATTTCGGGCAACTTATCTCTGCGAAACACATATTTAGAGTCTACCCGATTCATCAAACGAGTAGATTCCATCTGTTTGAGTGAGACTTCCGAAAAGGAATCAAGGAAACGTTCGTTCATAGATAACAATGAAAACAGCGTATTTTCTCTCTAATCGTACCCATTTGTACAATGGTAAAAATCAAAAAGGGTACAATCAAAGACCGTACCCTTTTTGGCAAAAAATTATATTTTTTAGAAAATCCTCTAATTAATGACTTCCTCTTCTTTTTTCTTAACGGTAATCACTAAGGTTTCGCTTCCTTCTGTGTAATCGGCCATTAAGGTATCCCCTTCGCGCAAATCTCCTTTGAGGATTTCTTCAGCGACGGGATCTTCGAGGTATTTCTGAATGGCTCTGTTCAAAGGACGCGCTCCGTATTGTTGGTCGTAGCCTTTTTCTGACAAAAAGTCTTTTGCTTTTTCTGTCAATTCTACTTTATAACCAAGATTGGTAACGCGGTTGAACAATTTACCAAGCGAAATATCAATGATACGATGAATGTCTTCGCGTTGCAATGAATTGAACACAATCACATCATCCAAACGGTTCAAAAACTCAGGGGAAAAGGCTTTCTTCAAGGCGCTCTGAATCGTGCTTTTCATCAAATCGTCCGGATTCTCTGATTTAGATTTGGTCGCAAAACCAATTCCGGCTCCAAAATCCTTCAAATCGCGAACCCCAATGTTAGAAGTCATGATGATAATCGTATTACGGAAGTCCACGCGGCGACCCAAACCGTCGGTCAAGATACCATCGTCCAACACTTGGAGTAAGATATTGAATACGTCAGGGTGCGCTTTTTCGATTTCATCCAACAATACAACGCTGTATGGTTTACGACGAATTTTCTCCGTCAACTGACCGCCTTCTTCGTACCCAACGTAGCCTGGAGGCGCTCCGATCAATCGCGATACGCTGAATTTCTCCATGTATTCGCTCATGTCGATACGCACAAGAGCATCGTCTTTGTCAAACAAATACGTAGCCAATACTTTCGCCAATTCGGTTTTTCCAACGCCCGTTGGGCCTAAGAAAATAAACGAACCAATCGGTTTCTTGGGGTCTTTTAAACCGACCCGAGTACGTTGGATAGCCTTGGTCAATTTTTCAATGGGCGAAGCCTGACCAATTACCCGTGCTTTCAACTGATCAGCCATGCCAAGCAATTTCAAGCCTTCGTTTTGTGCTACGCGGTTGACCGGAATACCCGTCATCATCGCTACTACTTCGGCCACGTTGTCTTCGGTGACCGTATAACGACGTTTCTTGGTTTCTTCTTCCCAAGCAAGTTTAGCACGGTCGAGTTGATCCAACAGTTTTTTCTCACGGTCGCGAAGTTGAGCCGCTTCTTCGTACTTCTGGCTTTTCACCACAAAGTTTTTCTGCTTCTTCACGTCCTCAATCTGTTGCTCCAACACAACAATGTCTTCCGGCACCGTAATATTGCTGATGTGTACGCGGGCACCCACTTCGTCCATCACGTCAATGGCTTTGTCGGGTAGGAAACGGTCGGTAATGTAACGCTCCGACAACTTCACAGCCTGGGCAATTGCCTCTTCGGTGTAGTTTACGTGGTGGTGGTCTTCGTACTTATCTTTGATATTGGTCAAAATTTCAATGGTTTCTTCCACACTTGGGGCGTCTACCATCACGATTTGAAAACGACGGGCTAAAGCACCATCTTTTTCAATGTACTGACGGTATTCGTCAAGCGTAGTGGCACCAATACATTGGATGTCTCCCCGGGCCAAAGCAGGTTTGAACATGTTGGAAGCATCCAACGACCCTGAAGCGCCACCGGCACCCACAATCGTATGCAACTCATCAATGAATAGAATCACTTCGGGAGATTTCTCCAATTCGTTCATGACGGCCTTCATGCGCTCTTCAAACTGACCGCGGTATTTGGTACCCGCTACAAGCGAGGCTAAGTCGAGGGTAACAACGCGCTTGCCAAACAAAACACGCGATACTTTCTTTTGTACAATCCGTAGGGCCAAGCCTTCGGCAATCGCAGTTTTACCAACCCCCGGCTCTCCAATGAGAACAGGATTGTTTTTCTTACGACGGCTTAATACTTGAGCTACACGTTCAATTTCTTTTTCACGGCCAACAATCGGGTCTAATTTGCCCAATTCTGCCATTTTCGTAAGGTCGCGTCCGAAATTGTCGAGTACAGGTGTACGCGACTTTTCGGCACTTTTCGGGTCTTTTCCTTGCTGCGAACCACCGCCGAACATCCCGCGTTCGTCATCGTCGTCAGTTTCGGGCCCGGCGTGGGGTTTGGTGCCTGATGATTGATACTCTAACATTTCCTTAACGATTTCGTAGTTAACATTGAACTTGGCTAAAATCTGCGAGGCCAGATTATCGGGGTCACGCAGAATGGACAGGAGTAAGTGCTCCGTGCCAATGAGTGGACTTTTGAAAATTTTTGCTTCTAAGTACGTGATTTTAAGGACTTTCTCCGATTGACGAGTCAAAGGAATATTGGCCAAATTTTTGACATTATTGGTCGCCGTGCCTTTTGTCACCTGTTCAATCGTGATGCGCAGTTCATCCAATGAAACGCCTAATTTCTTGAGCAGCGCCAGGGCGACGCCTTCTCCTTCCCGAATCATCCCCAGAATGAGGTGTTCGGTGCCAATATAATCGTGACCCAAGCGCAAGGCTTCCTCGCGACTGAACCCAATGACTTCTTTTACGCGGTTAGAAAATTTTGCTTCCATTGTTTGGATTGTGTGCTGCTTTGAAATGGGCAGCTTTCTTTGTTATTAACAAAAACCGGCCGCGAAATATTTCAAATATAGTGATTTAACGCATTTCTTTAATCAATCAATAAAATTCTGTCGGTTTTAGGCTCCAACTAAACACTCCTTTCCGATTTTTTAAGCTTTTACCGTCTAACTTTACATACAAAAAAATTACAAATTTCATTCCACAAGGCAATTCCACTCAATTAATCACCCTGCTGTTTTATATTCTCTTTGCTTTTTATTTCTAATCTACGAAAACTGAGCGCTTTAAGATGTGAATGGCTTCCGCTCCCTGACACATCAGCAAATCAATGATACTTAGATTGGGAACAAATTCCGTTCCGAAGTTTTGTTGATAAACAACGGGTAGGTATAAATTGTTGTGCCTGAACTCTTTTTTGGGGTGAACCAACGAAAGTACGTCAATTTGGCCCTCCTCTACCCCCGTTTGATAGGAGTCAGTCAGCCGGATTGTCGGTTTTAACCGCAACAGTTTCAGACAGATTGTCAGCAGCTCCCAATTCAGGTCAAACAAATAAGCGGGCTTTTTTTGATAAACACGCTCAAAGTCACTTCCAAAATACTCAAAATAAGGCGCTTTGCCGTACCCCGCCACGATGGCTCCCCAATGTCTTTTTACCCACGACTGCGAATAATCAATTTTTACTTCCCGAATCGGTATCTTGATACTCGAATGAATCACGGGAACAATCAGGGTATCCACGCCATTGGCCGTCAGGATACAGCAACGATTGCGATAGGTTTGTTTTAAAAAGTACTCGTGCGCCTCCAATGCTACCTCACCATATTTCAACAAACAGGCAAAATATTCTAAACTCGGCAAATACTGTAACTCGATTCGGAGGGTCAATTCGATAAAAACAAAAGTGATTATGTAAATAAAGTAATTTGAGCGGTAGTATCAAAAAAATCATAAACAAAATTATTCATATAACCGATTCAAATCTGCATCGGCCAATTCAATAAAAAATTGTCCTAATTTTTGGGTCAAATCCTTGTAAAAACGCGCTCCTTTTTCAGCTGTGGCTTTTTTAGGATTTCCCACGCCGGTATCTTCAGTCACCTGACTCCATTTGCGCTCAGCCCACGCCCAACCTTCACGCATGGCATGGATGCTTGTTTTTTTGGCGAGTCCCTCCCCTGCTTCGTCCAAAGGCAGCACTAAATCGGGTCGCAAGTGTAGGACCAAGCTAGTTTCGGTTTCGTCGGCATGGTCGCCTACATGGTCAAAATAGGCTGAGCCGTCCAATGCCTTGAACCAAAAGCAGGTACTTATCCATAAATCAGGAAAGTGCGTTCCCACTTCACGAATCATCTGTTTGAAATCGTTGCCTCCGTGACCGTTAAACACCACCAATTTCTTGATTCCGCTTCTTGAAACCACTTCGGCCAAATCGCGTAAAATAGCCATTTGGGTGCTTGGGTACAGGTTCATGCAGAGTTTAATATCTGTTTGTCCCGTATTTACCCCAAACGGAATCGTAGGTAAAACCATCACCTTTCGGCCTGCTTCCCACGCCAAACGTACCGCTTCGGCAGCGAGTGCGTCGGCTTCGTAGTTGTCGGTGGCGTAAGGCAAATGATAATTATGAGCTTCGGTAGCGCCCCACGGCAAAACGGCCACATCGTAGTGTGTATCTTTGACGGCTTTCCAGTTGGTTTCGGCAAGTATATAGGGACGCGACATAGTTATAATAAGTAAAATAGAACGCTGATTTTTATGATTGCTATGTTTAGAAGTAAAATACATCGGTTGATTTACTAATTTTGCGCGCTAAAATTCAATCTTTTCAAAAGATTCCCCCTTACGACTTTTCCACTCATCGTAATTCGGCAATCGCAAATCACAAATCAGATGTGGCTTTTGGGCTGGCTGGGGCGTTTACCTCTGGCATTTTTATATAAAATTTCAGACGTTTTTTACGTACTGATTTATTACGTAGTCGGTTACCGTAAAAAACTCGTTACCAAGCATTTGGAAGAATCTTTTCCTGAAAAAACACCGCAGGAAATCAAGAAAATCAGAAAAGAATTTTATCAATTACTGGCCGACTTATTCGTAGAAACGCTCAAACTGCCTTATTTAAGCGCCGAAGAAATTCAGGAACGGGTACAGATTGATAATTTTGAATTGATTAAAAACTACATTAACAACGGTCAATCGTTTCTGTCTTTTAGCGCTCACGTTGCCAACTGGGAATGGGTACCCGGGGCATTGACCACCCGAGGAATTCCCGTGGATGTGGTGTACAAAAATTTAACGAGCAAGAAGTCCGACGAGTTTATGGTCAACGTACGCTCCTCGTTTGGGGTATATCCCGTTCCCATGCAACGACTCATGCGGGAGATTGTAGCGCGTCGGAAAATCATTCGTACCACCGGCCTCGTTGCTGACCAATCGCCTCATGAACCCGAACACGCGCATTGGCTCCCGTTTTTGAATCGGGAAACGGGCTTTTTTCCAGGAACTGAAAAAATTGCCCGTACCACTAAAATGCCCGTTGTCTTTGGCGAAATGTATCGAAAAAGCCGCGGGTATTACGTCGTTCTGTTTCACTCCGTAGCCGAGCCTCCTTATGACGATTTGCCCGAAGGAGCTATTACCAATTCCTACAAAAATTTACTGGAAAAAGCCATTCAAAATCACCCTTCCGAATGGCTTTGGTCCCACAATCGTTGGAAACATAAGAAGCCCGCAACAGTTAACAGTTAACTGTTATCCGTTAACAGTCCTTACTCTAAAGCATTCCGAAGTTGTTGAGGTAGTCGGTCACTGAGTGGCGAATCACTTGGTGAGCTTCTTCACGACCGTACACATTCGCGATTTCGCAGGTCATAGGCTCGCCCGGTAAGTTCTTATACGTCAGGAAGTAATGTTGCAAACGATTGACCACACTTTCGGGCAACTCACTGATATCCTTGTATTTACTATACAATAAATCATCCTTCAATACGGCGATGATTTTATCGTCAGCTTCTCCTTTGTCAATGAGGCGAAGTCCCCCAATCGGAATAGCCTGACAAATAATATCTCCGTGAGGAATAGTGCTTTCGCAAAGAACGCAAATATCCAACGGGTCACCGTCGCCTTCTTTAATGTCGTTGCGCCCCGATTGCTGACGGGCAAAATCCGCAATAGCGTCCCCGCAGTACGTTTTAGGTACAAAGCCATACAAAGCGGGAACAATGTTTGAATATTTCTGCGGACAGTCGATTTTGAGGTAACCCGTCGTCTTGTCAATTTCGTATTTAACAGTATCAGTAGGTACGATTTCGATAAAAGCCGTTACCGTTTCGGGGGCTTTTTCTCCCATCGGGATGCCATGCCAAGGATGGGATTTATAAACTGTCTTCATTTGTTATTTGAATATTTTGGCAAACATTGGAAATTTTTAGGGAAATACCGACTTTGCAGAACAAAATAACTTGAACGATATGACAACCGCCACGCAAATAGTACTGAATGAGGAGCAAAAAGCGGCAATCGAAGCAGGAAAACCACTCATACTCTCCGCTTCGTGGGAAGAATTTATGGAGTTTCTACCTACCACACCCTATAAAGCCGAATTTGTCAACAATGAAATCCTCATCATGGGATTAGCAAAATTTTTACACGAATGGCTTGTAATGCGTATCGGTTTTATTCTTTCAAACTTTTATCAAGGAAAGCCGAATGTCTTTGTGTTGGGCAGTAATTTGGGCGTGTCGCGCCCTGAGAAATCATTCTTTAATCCTGACGTAACGGTGGTAAAAGGAACACCTGATTTTTATCCTAATTCGGAGTCTATCATCAAAAACCCGCATTTGGTGGTAGAAATTTTATCGGAAAGCACCTCCAAATACGATTGGGAGAGCAAAATGCCCCGCTATCAACAGATGGAAAGTGTCCAAGAAATCATATTGATAAATCCAAAAGATAAAACTATCCACGTCATTAGCCGCACTGCCGAAGCCAAAGTCTGGACAATGACGATTTATGATCAATCAACTGATACAGTTGTTATTGACAGCAATACGCTGCCATTGTCATCTTTTTTTGAAGGAATGCCCCTTGTTTCTTAAAATTTTCATCAAACCTATAAATCAACCAATGTCAGAAATAAAAGTACCCACCATGGCCGACATGGCCGCTACCGGCGAAACGCCCGAAATCCTGTTTTGGGTCGGCTGTGCAGGTTCCTTTGACGACCGTTACAAAAAAGTAACCGTTGCTTTTGTCAAAATCCTCAACAAAGTAGGCGTAAAATTTGCCGTTTTGGGAACGGAAGAAGGCTGTACCGGCGACCCGGCCCGACGTGCGGGAAATGAGTTTACGTTTCAGATGATGGCCATGTCCAACATTCAGGTACTGGATATGTACGGTGTCAAAAAAATAGTGACGGCCTGTCCGCATTGTTTCAATACCCTCAAAAACGAATATCCTGCGCTGGGTGGCAATTATGAAGTGATTCATCATTCGGAATTTTTACAACAACTTATCAACGAAGGCAAAGTAAAAATCGAAGGCGGCGGCACGTTCAAAGGACGTAAAATCACCTTCCATGATTCCTGCTATTTGGGACGCGCCAATGACATTTACGAAGCGCCACGCTCTGTTTTAGAGGCGTTGGATGCTGATTTGGTAGAAATGAAACGCTCCAAAGTAAAAGGGCTTTGCTGCGGTGCCGGCGGTGGGCAAATGTTTAAAGAACCCGAAAAAGGCAAAAAAGACATCAACATCGAGCGCATCGAAGAAGCCCTCGCCATGGGTGCCGACACGATTGCGGTAGGTTGCCCGTTTTGTATGGTGATGATGAGCGACGGCGTCAAAAACAAAGAGCGCGAAGATTCGGTAAAGGTATTTGACTTGGCGGAACTGATTGAGCAAAGTATATAAACCCATCGAACGCTGCCGGGGTTTGTTATCGCTGATAACAAACCCCGGCAGCGTTTTTTTATTCAAAAGTTATGAGTAAGCCGAAGGAAATATTGGAAGAACTTTGGGGAAAAGAGGTAATCTCTTTTGCAGAAGTAGATGGAAAAGTTGTAGAAGTATCAATAAGAAACGGTATTGACTTAGAAGATTTGAGCCCAATCCTTTTATTGAAAAACTTGCGAATTCTCCGTTGTTACAATATTTCAGTTACTACACTTCCTAATTTGGAATCCCTAAAAAAATTGGGAGTAATTCAAATTGGCGCTAGCTTGATAAACGATTTAATCCCAATTGCTTCACTCAAAAATTTAAGTTTTCTTGAAATATCAAGTTCAAATATTACCTCAATCGAACCATTACGACAATCAAAACAACTACGTATATTAAATCTTAGTCGTAACGCTATAAATGATATTACTCCTCTTGCCCAACTCTCACAACTTAAAGAGGCTGACTTATCTTCAAATCAAATCAAAGAAATCCCCAAATGGTTTATCGAACAAACTCATTTTTCTTACTTTATTGATGATCATTTTAGGTTAAGTAAGCCTACAGGATATTTGAATCTTTACAATAATCCTTTAGAATCTCCCCCCACTCACATCGTAGAACAAGGCCGCGAAGCCATGCTGCAATGGTGGGAACGCAAAGAAAAAGAAGGCATTAAACCTCTCAACGAAGTGCGAGTACTGTTTTTAGGTTGGGGAAATGCGGGAAAAACATCCGTCATGCGGCGATTGATAGGCCAAGAGCCTACACAGGGTGATGAAGATTCTACGCACGGCATCAACTTGGTCCCTTGGCAAATAAAGACCAGCTCAGAACAAAACGTAAAAGTAAATCTGTGGGATTTTGGCGGGCAGGAAATACAGCACCATACCCATCAATTTTTTTTGGCCGAAGACTGTATTTATGTAGTTGTAATTGACAACCGTGAAGACAATCAAGGGCCGCGCTATTGGCTCGAATACATTCGTACCATGGTCAATGCCGCCCCTACGATTTTACTGCTCAATAAAGCCGACCAAGCCCGCAATACGCAGCACAACGTGGCCGAATTGATGCGGGATTACCCTTTTATCAAACACACTTTTGAAATCGTAGCCGCTCGCCCCAAATCAGATTTACGGACAGAGGAACAGGTATATTACCAAGAAAACGTCGCCGCTTTTTGTACCGCCTTGCACCGGCAAATCGAAATCCACCCCTTTGTGGCTACTGAAAAATACCCGGAAACTACCTTTGCTGTTAAAGAATGGGTAGAAGCCGAAACGCAGTTGGGCAAAAACCATATCTCCAAAAAAGCCTTTCGTTTAGCCTGTGAGAGCCGAGGTGTGAACGAAATTGAGCAAAAAAGCTGGCTGGATATTTTCAAAATAATTGGGGTAATTACCTACGTGGAGCAAAATCTGCATTTGGACAAAGTACTCATTCTCAATCCTGAATGGATGACTTTTGCCGTGTATCGCATTCTGCTTCATCCCAAAACCAAGGCACTGCAAGGCATTATTTCTAAAAACGACCTGCGCGAATTGCTCTACCAAGACGATACCGACCGAGAAGCCTTTCGCAAAAAATATCAGTACGAAGACGAGGATTTTGGGAGCATCATTGAAATCATGAAAGAGTACAAACTCTGCTACACCCAAGACAACCGTACGCTGATGATTCCATCGGCTTTTCCCAACAATTACAATTCGCCCTTGGAAGACCGCACCGACGGTTTAAACCTTAAAATTTCGTTTAAGAAATTTTTGCCGCCTTCCATTGTTAATACACTGATTGTAGAGTTGATGCGTAAGCAACAAATTCGCAAAAGTTGGGCATCGGGTATGGAAGTGTTTGATAAAGAGCTGCAAACCGAAGCCTTGGTCAAGTTCAGCAATTTTGAGAGAGAAATCAGTATCAAGGTTTTTGGTGAACGTTCCCGCGAGTTGATGACGCTCATTCGTCACGAAATCAAGAATATCAAACGGACCTTTTCGGATATGTTAGAAATGGAAGAATCGGTGCCCATTCCAAACAAAAAAGACAAATGGGCTTCTTACGAAACCCTTATCAAACTGGAAGCCAAGGGCAGGCAATACCTTCAGGATCAAGATGGCGATGACCATTCCGTACAACTTTTGTTGGAAAATATTGAAACTCCTCAACAAACCCAAGCCACTTTACGCCAAGAGTTTACGCATCGTCATGAATTCGACTTTTCTTTTCGATTCATGCAGGCACAACCTCAAATTGAAAAACTGCTGGCAGGTTTGGAAGAAATTCAACAACAAACCAAAGCCGACCACCAATGGCGCACAGAACTGCTGGAAGCGATTCAGGAACTCAATGAACTAAGCATCTCACCAACTGTACCTCCCAACGCAGGCTGGTCACTGCGAAAAATCTTTGAGAACATGAAGGACGGCAAAGACATCGCAGAAATCTTGGTACTTGCCCCCGATTTTGCGGAGAAATGGGCTAAATTGCAATCAGCTTACGAAATAGTAAAACATACCTTTGGTTGGTAAAATAGATGCTTGACGAAATCAACGAACAGTGGGTGCTTCAAAAAACGTGGCAAGGCGAAGACAGTCAGACGCAGTTCAAAGCGGAAATTGACTCTGATAGCCTGGCCGCCGAAATGGTCGCTTTTTCCAACGCCTACGGTGGTCATTTGCTGATTGGGATTGACAAACACGGCCAAGTAAAAGGACTGAGTTTTGAGCAAATCGAACAGCTTAACCAAACCATCAGTAATACAGCCCACCAAAAAGTACAACCGCCGATTTTGCCGCTGACCAAAATCGTGACCATTGAAGAAAAATCGGTTCTGATCGTATTTATTTCCAAAGGCACCTCCGGACCGTACTGTACTAATAAAGGCGTTTATTGGATGAAAAACGGGGCGGATAAAGCCCGTTCCTCGCGGGAGGAACTGATGCGGTCGTTTCGGGAAAGCGGTGCTTTTTCAGCCGACGAATTGCCCGTTGCCCAAACCGATTGCTATACCGATTTAGATCGCGCTTATTTTTATACTTTTTTTGAACGGGAGTATCGACAGGATTACCAACAAACGGGCTTGTCTCTGGAGAAACTCCTCGAAAACATGGGGCTGGCCCAAGATAGAACCTTTACGTTGGGAGGTCTGCTTTTATTCGGTCAGCATCCCGAACGGTTCCGCCCTGCCTTTCACATCAAAGCCGTCAGTTTTTACGGCAACGACATTACAGATACACGTTATGTATCCAGTATCAACATCGAAGGAAAACTCGAAATTCAGTTTCGAGGAGCCATGAACTTTCTCAAAACGCAATTGAATTATGTCCAAAATGACAAAAATTTCAATTCGACGGGAGATTTGGAAATTCCGGAAACTGCCTTGGAAGAAGCCATTCAAAATGCCCTCTTTCACCGCGATTACACTAAAAATGCAGCCATACGATTGTTAATTTTTAAGGATTGGGTAGAAATCATCAGTCCCGGCAAATTGCCAAATCACTTAACCGTTGAGCGCATTAAAAACGGAAATTCAGTCATCCGAAACAATGTTTTAGTTTCTTTTGGCGGAAAAGTGATTCCGTATCGCGGATTGGGGGTTCGAAGAATATTGGCGCTTCACCCTGCCACTGAATTTATCAATGAAGTAGATGGGGAGCAGTTTATTGTAAAGCTGTATCGAAAATTGAATCCGTAAACTACGGAACTTGTGGCACAGGCAGAAGGTTTATAAAAGTGTCGAATTTTATTGTCGAATTCAGAATGCCAAATGTCGAGTGCAACATAATTATACGTCGCTTCGGCAATCTCGACTGACCTCGACATTCCCTTTCAATATTCCAATTCGTCACCGCGGCGGCAGACCACTCGTCATTCGAATAATTCGTCATTACTATATTAAACGGGGACTCCCGTCATAACTAAAAATTCAAAAACATGTATATTCCATTTCACGACATAGAATTTGAAGCCCGCGTTTGGGTGTATCAAGCCAACCGCCAACTAACTAACGAGGAAGTCGGTACACTGACGGAAACATTGAAAGCAGCCTTAGAAGGCTGGGAAGCGCATGGCCAGGCGTTGACTGCTTCAGGAAAGGTTTTTCATGATCGCTTCATAGTCATTGCTGTTGATGAGTCAAAAGAATTACCGAGCGGCTGTTCGATTGACAAATCGGTGCATTGGTTACAGGAAATCGGCCCTCGACTCGGCGTGGATTTCTTTGACCGTTCTTTGGCGTATATTGATGAGCGCGGACAACTCCAGACCATCCCCGTCAGTCAAATCAAAAGCGCTGTTGCCACCGAAGAAATCAGTCCCGAGACCACTATTTTTGACAACACGGTAACTACTAAAGCCCAATGGATGAGTCGTTGGAAAGCACGTGCCGACCACACTTGGCTCAAGCGTTATTTCCAAAAGCAAGCCTCTTGATTTGAACAAGAACTTTACACAAGCCATCCGTAATTGGGTGGCTTTTTTTGTGGAGATTTTCAGCCCTGGTTTGTATCAGTACAAACTATCCGTTAGCCATTTGTAGCCAAATCCGTTATTAATTTGGACTGCTTTAAGTAAGTGGCATCGGGATAGTACAAAAACAAACCAGCCCCGTTGCACAACATTGAAATGAGTTTTTTGGTGTCGGCAATGGAAATAGCCGGACATCCCTGACTGCGCCCTAATCGACCCGTACGACGAATAAAATCTTCGCTTACGTACTCGGCACCGTGCATCACAATGGCTCTTTCAAACGCCCGATTGTTAATATTGGTTTCCAATCCCTGCAATTTGAGCGACAGGCCATGTTTGCCCTGATACGTGGTCAGGGCGCGATAAAACCCCAGGCTGGATTGATACGAAGAATTTTTGTTAGAGAATTGGCGAGCGTATTCTTCTCCCGAATTGCGTCCGTGTGCTACGTACGTATTGTACAACAGCTTATTCTCTTTTAAATCAATCACATACAGACGCTTGTGACGGGAAGATTGGCTAAAATCAGCGATGGCCAGAATGGATTTTGTGAATTTTTCTTTCTGAAAACCATTCCAGGCAAATCGAAAGCCTTCCATCGACAATCCTGCTTCTTTGAGTCGTAAGGAGTTGTAAACACGTTCCCACGGGGGAAGAGAAGCAACCTGAATTTGAGTGGAATCAAGCGAATCCAGAACGGATTTAGCACTAAAAGAGGAGAAACTAAAGGGCTTTTTTATTTTCTGAAAACCAACCAAGGCTACGAAAGCCATTGCACAAACACAAACTACCAACAGCACGTTTTTCATTCGTATAGTTTTTCTTTTAGAGTTTTACTTTCACGAAGGTTTTGAGGTAACACCATTCCAAAAGAGTTTGGTTCCCTCAGGACGCTTCCTACTCCAACGAACAGACCTTCAAAATCCGTATACTATTCAAAATTGACCTGACCCATTATCCTGTTATATTTGGAGTCAGCTAACCTCATTTTTATGATTACTGCTCTTATTTCTGTTTTTATTATTGGCTACCTGCTCATCACTCTCGAACACACCGTACGTATCAATAAAACCGCAACGGCACTTCTCACAGGTGTTGTTTGCTGGTCGCTTTACGCCATTAGCAGTTCTGACAATCACCTCGTTGTTGAAGAACTTTCCCATCATTTAGCAGGCATTGCCGAGATTGCCTTTTTCCTGCTCGGTGCCATGACAATTGTCGAATTAATTGACGCTCATCAAGGCTTTGGTGTAATTACGGAACGTATTCATACCAAAGACACCCGCCTCTTACTTTGGATTATCAGCCTTTTTACCTTTTTTCTTTCAGCGGTTCTCGACAACCTTACCACCGCCATTGTGATGGTATCATTGTTACGCAAAATCATTCGTGACGACGAGATGCGGCGTTTTTTTGCGGGCATTGTCATTATAGCTGCCAACGCAGGCGGCGTATGGTCACCACTGGGGGATGTAACCACCACCATGCTGTGGATTGGTGGGCAAATCTCGGCTATCAATATCATGAAGATGTTGTTTATCCCCGCTCTTGTTTCACTGATTGTGCCCTTGATTTATCTTTCTTTCAAATTAAAAGGTCCAATTCAGCCGCCTAAAGCTTCCAAAAATTCTTCCACTGAAGTGGTACCGGCCTTTGAACGTAATAGTATGTTTACGGTCGGGTTGGGAATGCTGCTGTTTGTACCCGTCTTTAAGACCATTACCCATCTCCCTCCCTACATGGGGATTTTGTTGGCTTTAGGCGTGGTTTGGGCTGTTTCGGAAATCCTTCACGCCCAAAAAGATGAAGAAGACCGAAAACCGTTTACGGCCAGCTACGCACTCAGCAAAATAGACACGAGCAGCATTCTGTTTTTTATGGGTATTTTACTCGCTATCGGCGTGCTTGAAGTCACCCATACGCTCAGCAATTTGGCAGGATGGATGAACGACACCATCGGCAACTTGGATGCCATCGTTTTTATCATCGGCATTGCCTCCGCAGTCATTGATAATGTACCGCTCGTGGCGGCTTCGATGGGTATGTACGACTTGGCCACCTATCCGCAAGACAATCGTATCTGGGAGTTTTTGGCCTATTGTGCCGGAACGGGCGGAAGTATGTTAATTATTGGTTCGGCGGCGGGAGTTGCCGTCATGGGCATGGAGCGAATCAGTTTTTTCTGGTACCTCAAACGCATCAGTCTTTTGGCCTTACTTGGTTACGTAGCCGGAGCCGTTGTGTTTTTGGTGATGTGAGAATGGCTACGGTGGTTTTTGTCGTAACTTTGCCCCCAAATTCATCGTCATTCCAAAAATCAACACTACAAATGCAGGACATTTTAAAGGCACTTCATCTTCAAATTTCTAACCACGGAATCAGCACCGGTTTGGCTTCTTGGGAAGGTCAGGGCGAGGAACTTTCCTCTTTTTCTCCCGTTGACGGTCAACTCATTGGAAAAGTAAACGCTGCTTCCCGCCAAGATTACGATACCGTCATCGGTCAGGCGCAGGAAGCCTTCAAAACATGGCGTTTTGTTCCCGCCCCAAAACGCGGCGATATTGTCCGACAGATGGCGGATCAGTTTCGTAAGTACAAAACCGAACTCGGTACTTTGGTCAGCTATGAAATGGGCAAAAGCCTACAGGAAGGCATGGGCGAAGTGCAGGAAATCATTGATATCTGTGATTTTGCCGTGGGGCTTTCGCGCCAATTGTATGGCCTGAGCATGCACAGCGAGCGTCCTGCGCACCGCATGTACGAACAATGGCATCCCATCGGTATCGTCGGCATTATCTCCGCTTTCAATTTTCCCGTTGCCGTTTGGTCATGGAACTCGATGCTTGCGTGGGTTTGCGGCGATATGTGCGTGTGGAAACCTTCCGAAAAAACACCTTTGACGGCCATTGCCTGCCAACATATTATTCAGGACGTATTGAAAACCAACGATGTTCCCGAAGGAGTTTCGAGCTTAATCATCGGAGGACGTGAAGTAGGCGAATGGTTGGCCAACGACCCAAATGTTCCGTTGGTTTCGGCCACGGGCAGTACTTGCATGGGCAAAGCTGTCGGGCAAGCTGTAGGGGCGCGTTTGGGGCGCAGTTTGTTGGAATTGGGCGGAAACAACGCCATCATTATTTCCCAACACGCTGATTTACCGTTGGCTATTCCGGCCATTGTTTTCGGAGCAGTGGGCACGGCAGGACAGCGCTGTACCAGCACTCGTCGATTGATTATTCACGAAAGTACTTATGAAGAAGTAAAACGTCAGTTGGTCAAAGCCTACGGGCAGCTCCGCATCGGAAATCCTCTCGACGCTAATAACCACGTTGGACCGTTGATAGACGAGTTGGCCGTAGGCAATTATCAGACGGCCGTAAAAGAAATTCGCACATCAGGCGGCACTTTTGTGGTGGAACCGGACGTATTGACCGGCGATACTTTCAGTTCAGGCTGTTACGTAAAACCCTGTATTGCAGAAGTAGAAAACCACTGGCCGATTGTACAGCATGAGACGTTCGCGCCGATTTTGTATCTTATCAAATACAATACCCTCGACGAAGCCATTGCTTTACAAAACGGTGTACCTCAAGGGCTTTCTTCGGCTATTTTTACGCTCAACCTTCGCGAAGCCGAACAGTTTTTGAGCCAGGTCGGCTCGGATTGCGGCATTGCCAATGTCAATATCGGAACTTCCGGGGCGGAAATTGGCGGGGCGTTTGGCGGCGAAAAAGAAACCGGTGGCGGTCGTGAATCCGGCTCCGACGCGTGGAAAGCCTACATGCGTCGGCAAACCAATACCATCAACTACGGCACTACGTTGCCATTGGCGCAGGGGATTAAGTTTGAACTGTAATGTACTATTAATTTTATTTCCCGCAGATAGTCGCTAATTCCAATATGCAGATTTCGGTAATTTTTTAATCTGCTTATTTCTGCGAAACTAAATCTGTGCCCATCTGCGGGGGATTTTTTTTTACAATTTAGCTGGCAGTGAAAAACCTTTGCCTAAAAAGGATACCCAATTCCAATGTTGAAAACGGGGTAATTGGGACTTGAGCGACGGAATGAAAAGCGAGGCAGCAGATAGCGCTCATCTACGGTCGTTGTTTGACCAAACGCATCTTTCACTTGAAATTTCCGACTTGGGTCGTACACTTTGATACCCACATCAAGACGAAAAATGAAATACGACATGTCGTAGCGTAAGCCGGCACCGGTTCCTACGGCGAATTCCTTGTAAAAACGACTGAAATCAAAGACTCCATTCATAATGTTTTGGTTGGGAGTGGTCGATTTATCCAACCGCAAACGCCACACATTCCCCACATCTATAAACAGGGCATAATTAATATCTCCCACAAATCGGAACAGATGTCCGCGCAACTCTAAGTTAGTTTCCATGAGCACGTCGCCGAGTTGTTCAAAACGGTAATCATAGCCACTGTATTGGCTCACACCAGGTTGCAAAGTGGTGGTTTCTCCATTTCTGAAAATCGGGCTGCCCGTCTGTAAATCTACGTTGGGATAGGCCGAACCCAACCCCAATCGTCGGGGTGGCCACGCCCGTAGGCTGTTGCTTCCTCCGCCCGTCAGCGATTTTTCATAGGGAGCTACGCGGCGATTATTGTAGTTGAAAATCAATCCAAAGTTCGCCCGATACACCAATGTACTCTTTGGGCCAAGGGGATGGTATTTTCGATACTCAGCATTGCCTTTCAGGAATTTATACAATTGAAACCCATCCAAAACCAATGGCAGTTTTTGCTGACGTAGAAAATTGAGCGATGTCCCGCCGGACTCTGCAAACAATCGCAAATAATGAGCATTCCGATTTTGCCCAATCAGATTGTTATTGAAAATATACGAAAAACTCAAGCTCGAAATTACCGCCGATTGGAAGCTGAATTTGAGCGGATTTCCTCCGTAATTATAGAGCGAATCCAACAGATAAGAAAACTTTTCACTTTGTTGGCTTTGCAACACACTAAAATCAAAGGCCGTAAAGCTCAGGTATTCAAAGTCGCTTTTTTTCCAATTATAGCGCAAACTTGCCTGAAAACCGCTCCGAATAAAGTCCGGGTCAGCGCCCAAAAAATCGCGGTTGGTGTAATTGTACCCCAAACTTACAATGCTGCGGGGCGTCTTTCGATTAAGATTAGCCGCAATTCGGCCGGGAAATAAAATTCGCGGAAAAATCAAGGCCGTATTGATACCCATTTCGAGCGTTCTCACCAAGTTTGAACTTTTCAGGCCAAAGTTGGCATCAACGGCTCCCCGCGCCGAAACTTCAAAGTTTTCGAGCCGCCCAAAGATATTCCGCACCCGAAACGTACCGTTCAAAAACGGCCCAGGCAGGTTTTGTATCACATTCACTCCGCTTTCGCCCGTAACTTGGTACTTATCCTGCGGAATCACCCGAACCAACGCTCTGATGTAACCGTCGGTGGTATCTGTTTCGATATTGATGAACTGAAACTGATCCAAAACGCTCAACTGTCGATACGTTTCGTCCCAATCCGTTTGCCGATAGAGGTCGGTAGGACGAAACAAAATCTTACTGTCCAATACCCGGGGAGAATAATAATGTTTGGGCGTAAACGAATAGGTTACCCCCTTGTACCAAGTCGTATCACTCGCTCCCTGAACCTCATTGGGTAGGCTTTCCACCCGGAAACCTACTGTACTGTACCGATAACGGGTGTGCGAGGTCTGGTTGCGGGGGTAGTTGACCTGCAAACCCTTCACATCCACAATGTGATAAATAGAGTCGGTAGCGGGGTCACGTTTGGTGGTATCGACCAAAAACCCGCCGTTGCGTCTTCCCAGTGCATTTTGAACCGGCCGCAGGTAGTTGCGGTCAAAACCAAAATAGCCGTTCTCACGCATGAGTTTTTCGATTCGCACACTCTCGCTGATGATGTCGCTGTTGCGGTAATTATTCCCCAGTTTGAGGAAGGTCTCTGACTGTGTTTTTTTCAGCAAAGTATCTATGTCCTTATCTTTGTGCGTCAAAATATCCACTTCCCGCAACCGATGCGGTATGCCTTCCATCAGCGTATAGGTGGTGCGGATTCGGCCTAAAATCGTATCGGTATTGAAAGTGACCCCCGCATCGCGGTAGCCCTGATTGACCAGATAGTTCTTTATTTTAATAACATTATTCTTGGTATCTTTTTCTGAAAAATAAACGGGCGGCTCACCCAAGGTACGCATTCCCCAATTCCCGCCCTCTACACGCTCTCGGTATTTGTTGGAAATACGGTTGTATTTACGACGAAGTCGAGAAAGTTTTCGGGAATCGTTGGCGTATAATTCAAACTGCTGTTCATAATACCGATTAACGGAGTCCAATTTTATCCGTTGCGGCTCACGGTCGTAATTTTTATCCCAGCCTTGATAAAGCCAAAGAGAAACCGTTGCGCCAGGGATTCCAAAAATTCTTTTATTAGGCCGTTGGGGCAAAAGTGGCTCCAAATCTTCCGTTTTTACGACTTTATTTCCCCGAAAAATTTGGTTTCCGAGTAAGTATTCGTCTTTTTTGAGCGTACTTTTGGGAGTGCAGGCACCGAGAAGGAACAAAATAAAATATAGAATGATAAATGATAAACTATGAATTAGTTTGCTCCTAATTTCACCTAACTCATTAAACATTCGCTCAAAAACACGCAGTTCTGTATCAATCATTAAAATATGCTTTCTAAAAACGTAGTAAAATACCTCAACTCGCTGCAACTTAAAAAATACCGTCAGGAACACGGCTCGTTTTTGGTCGAAGGAGCCAAAAGCGTGGTGGAATTACTCGCTTCCGATTTCGAGATTGAAATGCTCGTGGCCACTGACGCATTTTACAAAGAAAATACCCAAAAGTTTGATAAACAACCTTTCCGCGTCGAAATCGCTACGCCCGACGAACTCAGCCGCGTGGGAACCCTCCAAACCAACGACGCGGCTTTGGCCGTAGTAAAAACGAAACCCAACGATTTTTTGTATGCCGAAAAGCAGGAATACGTCTTGGTGTTGGACGACATCCGCGACCCCGGCAACCTCGGCACCATCATCCGCATTGCCGATTGGTACGGCATCACCAAAATCATCTGTTCCCTCACCACCACCGACTGGTACAACCCCAAAGTCATTGCCGTAAGCAAAGGCTCCTTTACACGAGTGCGAGGGTATTATGTAGAATTGGATATGTATTTGGAAAAAGTAAGGACTACGGAACAGGGAACACGTATTTACGGCACCTTTTTGGAAGGTAAAAACATCCACCAAACCACCTTTGCCGAAGCGGGTTATATCGTGATGGGCAACGAATCCAACGGCATCAGCCCCTCCGTGGAAACCTTCATCACTCAAAAAATCACCATCCCCCGCTTTGGTGGTGCGGAGTCATTGAACGTGGGAATTGCAGCGGCAGTGGTGCTGGATAATTGGCGGCGGGGGTAGTCTCTATTTTTACAAAAAAATGAAAAAAGAACAACTTTATATCTACGAATTGTTAACTCGGCTTTTCATTAGTAAAGGCTATTGGGAAAACGGCATGTTGGTTGCAGAACAGGAAGTGATTTTGACAGATAATACTGTCCTGCGGCCCGATATTGCTTATTTCACTCGTGAACAAATTCAAAAAAGTAGAAATGGAACAGTTATCATTCCGGAATTTATCATTGAAATTACCTCCAACGGTGACCTAATATTCCCATTGGAAAAGAAAATCACTGAATATTTTAAAGCGGGTGCGGGCGGCGTTCCGCTAAAAGTAATTTGGAACATCATTCCCGAACAAGAAGTAGTCTATGTCTATACTTCCCGACGCGACGTAAAAATCTGCCTCGAAAATGACATTTGCTCTGCAAAACCCTAGGGCAATTGCATGAAGTGGTAAGTTAGCCCGACCTTTGGGAAATGAATGTAGCTGAATTTTTCTTTGAGTTGGACGACCCTCGCCGGGACGGAAGCTGTTATCACGTCCTATCGG
>NZ_JAIXST010000067.1 GCF_027484545.1 Runella sp.
CTAAATACAAAAAAATATCGCCTGCTATGAAACAAGGCTTGACAAAACGTATCTATTCGCTCGAAGAAGTGCTCATGATGAGACCTTTAATGATTGCCATAACTTAGTGTTCCAGTACCAGAAAATAAAATGTCGAAAAAACAGTAAATTTGTATTTCAAACTACGCACAACGCCATGGCTACCGTTATTCAAGAAACTGCCAATATAGATTTTGCCCTCACCATGGGCACCTTGAAAAAACCAATCTATGAAATGACAATTGACGAACGGGAGGAGTTCTATCAAGATATGGCCCTGAAAACGAGAGCGTATCTTTTTTCAATTGGTCAACCACTTGTTTATGAGAAAAATGGTAAAATAATAGCGGAATACGCTGACGGAACCTTTAAAGTGATTCGTTAATACCCATTATTTATATCTTTAAAGAGCCTACAGCTTCCTCAATGGCTCATTGATTATTTCCCTGAGATATCAACTGAAAGGTAAAATATCGGTTCGTCATTTTGTAATCACTTTCAATGCTCCTTTCACCCATTCGGCTTTTTCTTTCAGCTTTATCAAATCGCTGTCGGTCACGGTGATATGCCCCATTTTACGGAAAGGTTTGGTGATTTTTTTGCCGTATAAAAACGGGAATACGCCCTGAGTCGCTAATAAATCATCCATTCCTTCGTAGTAAGCAAGACCGGTGTGACCTTCTTCACCTAACAAATTAACCATAGCCGCAGGCGTATAAGCCGTCGTATCGCCCAATGGAAGGTTGAGAATGGCTCGCCAATGCTGCTCAAACTGCGAAGTAAAATTGGCTCGAATAGTGTGGTGACCGCTGTTGTGCGGGCGCGGAGCTACTTCGTTAATAAGTACCTGTCCATCTTTAGTCAGAAACATTTCAACGGCCAAAAGGCCCACAATACCAATGGCTTGGGCCGTTTTTTTTGCCAATTCTTCTGCCTGTTTTTCTATTTCTTCCGAAATATCTGCCGGAGCAAATAAGTACTCCACTAAGTTAGCTTCGGGATGAAAAACCATTTCAACCGTCGGGAAAGTGACTACTTCGCCATTTTCATTTCTGGCGACAATGACGGCCAATTCTTTATCGAAATCAACGGCTTTTTCCAACAATCCCGGTGCGTCAAACGCTTTATCAAAATCAGCGGGAGAAGTAATGCGTTGAACCCCTTTTCCATCGTAACCATCCCGTCCTAATTTATGGAAAGCAGGCAGAAAATCGGCATGTTTGCGCACATCGTCCTTGTTTTCAGTCAGTATAAAATCGGCCGTAGGAAGGTCGTGGTCTTTATAAAACTGTTTTTGAGTACGTTTATCCTGAATGAGGCGAATGACGTGCGGTTGTGGAAAGACTTTTTTGCCTTCGCGTTCCAACGCCTCCAGCGCTTCCACATTTACTTTTTCAATCTCAATGGTCAGCACTTCCACATCCTGCCCAAATTGATAAACGGCCTCGTAGTCCTGCAACGAACCTTCCACAAACTCCGGAGCAATAGCGGCGCAGGGCGCATCGGAAGCATCCAAAATTTTGACATTCAAATTCCAATCGATGGCGGCTTGCAGAAGCATTAAGCCCAATTGTCCACCACCCAATACGCCTACTTTTTTGTTAGTATCAAACACGTTGTATGTTATCTGTTAATTGTAATTGTTATCCGAGTATCCGTAACTGTACACTCTAAACTGTTTCAGTCATCCAAT
The DNA here is from genome assembly GCF_027484545.1 of Runella sp. Lineage (GTDB taxonomy): Bacteria > Bacteroidota > Bacteroidia > Cytophagales > Spirosomataceae > Runella. The sequence continues at coordinate 1,712 of NZ_JAIXST010000067.1, forward strand.
TCATCGGGGTCATTGATTTCAAACCATTCATAAATTGCTTCGTCGGCCATTTTGAGCGCGGTATCCAAATCTTTGACTTTGCCCGGTGCTTCAAACACCGTTCCGCCCTCGTCAATACATCTTACCATACTTTTGGTTTCTTCCAATTGTCCAAATTCAACGACTCCATACGTATCAGCCCAGCGATACAGATATGGATAGGCTTTTTGCAAACTCATTTCTTCTGATTTTTTGGTTTGGACGCAAAGTTAAAGACTCCGTTGATTTTATACCTTATTTTGAGCCGCAAAGTCTCATTTAGAAAACTTTGAGCGTCCAAACGGTTTTAGCATCCGGAATCAATAATTAGTATCTTGCACGCAAAAATCAACGAATCCGTATTCAAACTCACTCCCCTCACTAAAAAATGGCACTGCAAGTCGGCGAAAAAGCGCCCTCAATTGAGGCAAAAGACCAAGACGGGAATATCGTCAAACTATCTGATTTTCAAGGCAAAAAGGTAGTTTTATATTTTTATCCGAAAGATGACACTCCGGGCTGTACAGCACAAGCCTGTAGCCTTCGCGACAACTATGCAGCATTGCTTGCCAAAGGGTACGCCGTGTTGGGGGTAAGTGCAGATGGAGAGAAATCGCACAAAAAATTTGCTAACAAGTATAGCTTACCTTTCCCTCTTTTGGCTGACCCGGAGCACAACATCTTGGAAGCCTACCACGTTTGGGCCGAAAAGTCAATGTACGGCAAAACTTATATGGGTATTGTTCGTACGACTTTCATCATTGACGAAAACACTGTAATTCAGGAAATTATCTCAAAAGTCGACACCAAAAATCACGCAGAACAAGTATTAATTAATTAGTATTAAGTATTTAGAATAAAAAAACAGTCACCTAACCTCCTGTAAAATAGCCGTTTAAATCCTGTCGTAATACTTAATACTAAAATCTAAGTGATACATCAGGTATTGAGTAAATATATTTTACTGTTCTGGCGCTAATTTTGTAACCTTACATATCACTGAATTCCTTTCAAATCAAAACAAACAGTATGCACAATTTTAAACAACTTAAGGTTTGGCAAAAAAGTGTTGATTTAGCCGTTGATACATACCTTCTTACTAAGAATTTTCCTCCTGAAGAAAAATACAGTCTTACTCAGCAAATCAATAGAAGTGCCGTTTCGATTCCTTCTAATATCGCTGAAGGAGCAGGCCGTAATAATTCTAAAGAGTTTAACAATTTTTTAGGCATTGCTGCCGGGTCATCTTGTGAACTTGAAACCCAACTTATAATTGCTCATAGAATTGGAATGATTAATTCAAATGATTCTGAATCAATCATCTCTCAGTTAAGCGAAATTCAAAAAATGATTTTTAAACTTCAACAATCCCTTCCCATCTAAAAATGGAAACTACTCAATACTCAATACCCACTACTCAATACTCATTACCACAGATTGCTTCGCAAGTAAGACGCGATATTTTAAGAATGGTTCACGGATGTCAATCAGGCCACCCGGGTGGGTCGCTTGGCTGCGCCGACCTGCTTGTGGCGTTGTATTTCCAACAAATGAAAATTAACAACCGCAAAGGCAAAGGCGGTTATCTTTCGTTCAATTTAGACGGCAAAGGTGAAGATTTGTTCTTTCTGTCAAACGGACATATTTCCCCCGTTTTTTACAGCGTATTATCTCGTCGCGGGTATTTTGATGTCAAAGAAATGGCCACTTTTCGTAAACTGAACTCGCGTTTGCAGGGCCACCCTACCACGCACGAACACCTTCCGGGTGTACGGGTAGCTTCAGGTTCATTGGGACAGGGACTTTCCGTTGCCATCGGCGCGGCTTTGGCCAAAAAACTCAACGGTGACAAAAACCTAGTGTATTGCCTCATGGGCGATGGCGAACAACAGGAAGGTCAAGTGTGGGAAGCGGTTCAGTTTGCTCCCAACAACAACGTTGATAACCTCGTAGCGTTTGTAGACGTAAACGGCCAACAAATTGACGGTTCAACTAACAAAGTAAACAACAACCGTGATTTGGGTGCCAAATACAAAGCCTTCGGCTGGCGCGTATTGACCGTAGACGGCAACAATATAGACGAATTGGTGACGCTGCTTAGCAAAATCAAGCGTTTGGTAGGCAAAGGTCAACCTATCGCCGTGATGATGAAAACCGAAATGGGCCAAGGTGTTGACTTCATGATGCACAGCCACAAATGGCATGGTGTAGCGCCCAATGACGCGCAATTAGAACAGGCATTAGCGCAATTGCCTGAGACATTGGGCGATTATTAAACCAAAATACTTAAAAAGATGAAACCGTTTGCTGAAGTTTTAGAGGATGCAAAAGAGCTCAACTTATCTGAAAAAGAGGAGTTAATTCAAATTCTTGATAAAATCATTGCCGAGGAACGTCGTGAAGAAATATATCAAAATTACCAAAACAGCCTCCAAAACAGTGAAAAGAGGCAGTTTTCGAGCGATATAACAATACTACGACAACGGTTAAATTTATGATTCAGGTTGATTTTGAGCCTTCTCTTGAAAGGGCTTTGAAAAAACTGATTCGCCAAAAACGACTGACAGAAGATAGTTTTTGGGAGCGATTAGAATTGTTTATTCAAAATCCATATACCCCTGTGCTCCAAACCCACAAACTTTCGGGCAAGCTAAAGGGTTTACTGGCTTTCAGTTTAGGTTATGATTTAAGGGTTGTTTTTTATTTTAGCGAGACTGACAAAGCAGTGTTGATTGACATTGGCACTCACGATGAAGTTTATTAAAGCATAAAATCCATTTGAAACTCCAAAAACTCCATATCAAAAACTTCAAATCCATTGTGGATTTGGAAATCGTCGAACCCAACCCGTTTACGGTCTTTGTAGGCCCCAACGGGTCGGGCAAGTCGAATATTTTTGAGGCTTTGGAGTTTATAAATTTTATTTCACTTTTTTCAGGGGACGAAAACTCTAAAGAGGTTAGTGATCTTTTTGGCGGTTCAGAAAGTTATTTGAACAGAGGACAAAGCGGGGTCAATGCCTATGGTCATATCAATTTTGGGCCTTTTAACCTGAGAGTTGATTTTAAAAAACTAAAAAAAGATATAGATGAACCTGAATTTTATGAAGAAGAAGAAATTTCTGATAAGATAGTTGTTTCCCTAAACAGATTTCATAATTTTTCAAGGATATTTATTAATTCTTCTAAAGAACTAAAGCTTAATTTTCAAGGAGATGGTAAGCTAAATACGAAATCATCCAATCTCGAAAAAGTCTTAAAACGCATTCTTCAAGACGAGATTAAACGGGAAGAAATATTAGAAATATTAGAACTTCTTATCCCTGAATTGGAGAATATCCAAATTTATACTGATAGTATAAGTGGACAAGAAACGCTCCTTATTAAAGAGAAGCATACCAATAAGCATTTTGGTAAAAGTCTCATTTCAGACGGCACCTGCAATATACTTTGTTTACTTACTGCGTTATACCAGTCAGATGAGCCACAATTTTTGTGTATTGAAGAACCCGAAAATGGACTCAATCCTTACGCAATTGAGCTATTAGTTGAGCTAATGCGTAACAGGTGTCAAGAAAAAGGGCATTACATTTGGCTTAATACTCATTCACCTACACTTGTTCGTAATTTGCGAGCCGACGAACTGATTGTAGTAGACAAAAAACAAGGAGCTACTCAAATCAAACAATTTAAAGGAAAAGATTTTTTCGGTCTTCGTATGGACGAAGCATGGCTTACCAATGCCCTCGGAGGTGGGTTACCGTGGTAAAAGTTGCGTTTATTGTAGAAGGAAAAACCGAACGTAAAATCATTGAGTCGGAGAATTTTGTAAAACTTCTCCATGAGTGCCAAATTGACTTGCTCTTGCCAGTCATCAATGCTGATGGAAATGGCAATATGCTGCCGGAAAAGTTGAAAGAAGATATTGAGGTTTTGAAATCAGAAGGGGCTCAAAAAATATTTATTTTGACAGATTTAGACGAAGACGCTTGTATCACTAAAACCCGTCAGAGAATAGGAGAAGGCACCGATACGATTATCATTATTGCCGTAAAACAGATTGAAGCATGGTTTTTAGCAGATAGCGACACGCTTAGTCAATTGATGAATGATACTTTTTTTTCGATTTTCCTGAAAAAGAACCATACCCTTTCGAAAAATTGAGGACTCTCTTTTTAGAGAAAACAAAACGGGGAGTAGGGACAAAAGATATACTTGCTGCGAGAATGCTTAAATACGGTTTTTCCCTCCAACGCGCTGCCCAACACACCAACTGCCACAGCGCAGCTTACTTTTTGAATAAATTACATTCGCTTAATCACAACATAGTATAAATGAAAAAATACACTTTCACTGAGAAAAAAGATACCCGCAGCGGATTTGGCGCGGGTATGCAGGTTTTAGGTCAAACCAACCCCAACGTAGTGGCCCTTTGTGCCGACCTCGTAGGTTCATTGAAACTCGATGCTTTTATCAAAGAAAACCCCGAGCGTTTTATTCAGTGCGGGATTTCTGAAGCCAATATGATAGGAATGGCCGCCGGTCTGACCATTGGAGGTAAAATTCCTTTTGCCACTACCTTCGCCAATTTTGCCACCAGTCGCGTATACGACCAAGTACGTCAAAGCGTCGCTTATTCCAACAAAAATGTAAAAATTTGCGCATCTCACGCAGGTTTGACGTTGGGAGAAGACGGAGCAACGCACCAAATTTTGGAAGACCTGGGCATGATGAAAATGCTTCCAGGCATGACCGTCATCAATCCGTGTGACTACAACCAAACCAAAGCCGCTACCATTGCCATCGCAGATTATGAAGGTCCGGTTTATTTGCGTTTTGGTCGTCCGGTGATTCCTGTTTTTACGGATGCAGATCAAAAATTTGAAATCGGAAAAGCATGGATGGTCAACGAAGGTACTGACGTAAGTATTTTTGCCACAGGCCATTTGGTTTGGGAAGCCATCCTGGCAGGTGAAATGCTGGAAGCGGAAGGCATCAACGCCGAAATCATCAACATCCATACGATTAAACCATTGGATGAAAAAGCTATCTTACAATCAGTGAAGAAAACAGGTTGTGCTGTATCAGCCGAAGAACACCAGATAGCAGGCGGTTTGGGAGACAGTATCGCCCAGGTATTGATTCAAAAACACCTTGCACCGTTGGAGTACGTAGGCGTAAACGACACGTTTGGCGAAAGCGGCACCCCTGCTCAACTCATGGAAAAATACGGCCTCACCGCCAAAGACATCGTAGCGGCTGCCAAACGGGCAATTGCAAGAAAATAAGTATCAAGTAATTAGTATTGAGTAGTAAGTAGTATTGTCATCATTTACTCACTACCCATTACTCAATACTCACTACTATATAATGACCGACCAAGCCATACTTGAAAAATTTGCTAATCCTGAAAGCCGAAACTTTGCTTTCAACCAGTTGGTACGTAAGTATCAGCAAAAAATATATTGGCACATTCGCAAGATGGTGATTGACCACGACGACGCCGACGATTTGACGCAGGAAACATTTATAAAAGCTTGGCAGGCACTCGAAACCTTTCGCGGTGATGCCCAGCTTTTTACGTGGCTGTACCGCATTGCGACCAATGAGTGTTTGAATTTTCTGAATAAAAAACGCCGTCGCTTTTTTATGTCAATTAATGACGTAGAGGGCGAATTGCTCGAGACACTGGAAGCCGCCGCAGGTCAATCGGATTACCCCATGGGAGGAGACGAAATTCAGTTAAAACTCCAAAAAGCGTTGCTCACTTTGCCCGAAAAACAACGGTTGGTATTCAATATGAAGTATTTCGACGATCTTAAATACGAGGACATTGCCGACATTACGGGAACATCGGTAGGAGCGCTGAAAGCCAGTTATCACCACGCAGTTACAAAAATTGAGAAGTTTTTGAACGGGGAAGATTAAACTTTATTGTGTATAGGTTGTCAAAAGAAAAACAGGTTGATTTAAGTACGCCAATAAGACGCACCCAAACCCAACTAAACCACATCAATGAAACGCATCAAATTAGAAGACCTCGATCGCTCAGTGCCTTATGAAGCTCCCGAAAGATATTTCGATAAATTTCCTTCCATGATGCAAACCCGCATCCAGGAGCATATTGCGGAAAAAGAGAATTCGTTCACCATCAGTTGGTCGTGGCGGCGGACCGCCTTAGTGGGTATAGCGGCAAGCGTAGTAGGAGCGTTGCTTTGGATCACCTATCCTCAGCAACAACATTCGTTGGGGGAAGAAACGCTCAGTCAGGTAAGCGACGCAGAAATAGTTAATTACCTGAAAGACAACCAAATCACTCAACAAGAAATGGGTGACCACACCCAATTGAATGAGCTTTACAGCGAAGAAGACGTGCTTTTACAACAACTTAACGTAGACGACGAGGATCTCAAAAAAGCGATTCAGGAAGTTGATTTAGAAGAAAATATATAAAAAATAAGTACTTAGAACGGGGCCCGCAACGGCCGCGGCCGCCCGTGCGGCTCATTATGAGGAGTGAGTTCACTTCGCTAAATACATACTTTACAGTTAATAGAATGATAACCATGAGAAAGTTCCTGTTCATACTGCTTGCCACCCTTTGTTTTGAAACGGCGATGGCCCAAGAAGGCGGTAACCAAAAAATAGAAAATGCCAAAATTGGTTTGATTACCAACCGCCTGAATCTTTCTACCGAACAATCGCAGCAATTTTGGCCGGTTTATAACGAATTCGATGGTAAGAAGAAAGATATCCGGAAACAAATGCGCCGCCTGATTGTCGAAACAAATACCCTGACAACACCCGACGAAAAAATATTGGCAAACATTAAAGAAACACTCAATCTTCAGCAGAGAGAAGTGGATTTGGAGCGCGAATACATGAATAAATTTTTGAAAGTTATCAATGTGAGACAATTGGCCGAACTCTATAAGGCAGAGCAGGTTTTTACGCAAATGTTGATTCAACGCCTCAATAAAAACGCACAAATAGGGAAAGAATAAAGGGTTTTAACCGACATAGAACTTATGTTCAATAAAAAGATAGGCAGGGCAAATAAATCTCTCTGCCTTTTTTTGTAAAAAATCATCGGGCTTGTGTAACTTGTGGGCTTAACGTGCCTAACCCTAATGATTGATTTCTTAACCTCTCGACGTAATTTCCTAAAAAACTCATCCGTCAGTAGTCTTTCTCTTTTGTGGGCTCCCGCTGTGGCAAAGCCAATGGACGAAAATGAGTCGTTTACCGAAATAAATTCTTTTCTTCCTCCTCCGCTTAATACCACTCTTGACTTAGCTCCTGCCAAATGGATCTGGTATCCTATGCAGCGCTGTTTGCCCAATACAGTTATTTTATTTCGTAAAGAGATAACGCTTACCGCAACACCCAAAAGTGCCAAAGGTTACTTGATTGGAGACAGTCGGTATCTATTTTTTGCCAATGGGCAACGTATTCAGTTTGGTCCTGCTCCTGCTGATCCACGTTGGGCAGAAGCTGACCCTATTGATTTAACCAATTACCTTGCGGCCGGACCCAACGTCATTGGCGCACAAGTGCTGTTTTATGGACACGGAGAAGGAACTTCGCCCATTGGTAAGCCCGGATTTATTTTCAGATTGGACATTGAACTGGTCAATGGAAATACGTTTCAGATCATATCAGACGGCAGTTGGCAAACGCTCGTTGCCCGCAGTTGGCGCCCCAGACAGTACAAACGTTGGTACCTGCGGGCTTTTCAGGAAGAATTTGACGCCCGTCAGTATCCTCATAAGTGGAACACATTGGAATATGTGCCTTTTGAGGAATGGACGATGGCACAGGAAATTAATAACCCTGCCAACAAACCGGCCATCAACGGCAACTTTAACGAATACAGCATGGATGTAGGAGGTCGGGTTGAAGTTTCGCAACTACGCGAAAGAAGCACCCCGATGCTCAAAGAAACACTGATCTCGATTCAGCGTTTGGCGGAATCTATGACGGTAAGGTGGATACATTCTCCGTACGAATATTTTGAATTTGGCACTCCAGACTCTTACGAAGTGAACCGTATACCCTGTGTTGTAAGCAGTACGGCGGAAAGCTGGACGCTCAACGTTGACAAAGTACGCGGTGCGATATTGACCTTTGAATTTAAAGAACAATCGGTTGGCTTTCCTTACTTTACTATCAACGCTCCCAGCGGTACTGTAGTGGAGTTGATGGTACAGGAAGCTCACCTGATGGGCGGTGAACCCTTACTCAATACCAAGTTCAATTCATGGACGCGTTTTATCTGTCGCACGGGCACCAATCGCTTTGAAACTTTTGATTATGAGTCACTTCGGTGGTTGCAATTACACATTCACGGAGCAGAAGGGCAGGTAACAGTCAGCAAAGTAGGCATGAGAAGAAGGCAATACCCATGGCCGAATCCCTATCAATTTCAGTGCAATGACGCTAAAATTCAGAAGGTTTTAGAAGCATGCATCAATACCCTCCATAACTCCGCTCAGGAAACCATTGTGGACGGGATGGCCCGCGAGCGCCAACAATACAGCGGCGATTGCGGTCATCAATTGCACTGCACACAAAACGTATTTGGTGACCAACTACTTCATGCTCGGTTTGTAAATACCTACAGCCAAGGCCAGACTTTAGACGGTTATTTTTTGGACGCCTGGCCGGCGTTTGACCGCTTGGCCCGCATCATGGAACGCCAGGTAGGGCTTACCCAATGGGGTCCCTTGCTTGATCACAGTGTGGGGTTCAACTTTGATTGTTGGTACTATTATCTTTATACAGGCGACAAAACGGCTTTGACCGAAGTAATGCCCCGATTGGTCAAGTTTTTCAATTATTTGCTTAAAATAAAAATTGCCGGCGGTCTTGTTCCCGTTGAAAATTTAGGGATCCCTGTCGTTTGGATTGACCACGATGCCTACAAAAAGCAACGTCATAAACAATGCGCATTTAATCTCTACATTGCTGCCATGATGCAGAAGGCGTTTGCACCCCTGTGCGAAGCCTTCGGAATGACCGACATTGCCAACAAAGCGCAGGCCGTTGGAGCAGAGATTCAGGCGGTTACGGTCAAAACATTTTGGAGTCCTGCCAAAGGAATGTTTATCAATAACTTACCTTGGGTAGCCGAAGAGAAAGAAGAACGTCTCTGCGACCGCTCGCTGGCAACGGCAATTTTGTTTGACCAATGTCCGCAAAATATTACTAAATTTTGCGCCAAGGCACTTGCCACTGTTCCCGCAACGATGGGCCTCTCCTACCCTGCCAATGCCAATTGGCGGTATTGGGCGTTGGCCAAAGCAGGAACGGTACAACCAATTATTGACGATTTCCGTACCCATTGGTATGGCATTGAATCCGTGGCTGAAAATAATACCATTGCCGAGTGGTGGCACGTCAGACACGATAACGGACAACAGTGGAGTCATTGTGCCGTTGCCCCTTTAATGGTCACTTACATGAATTTAGCAGGAATCCAACCGCTTACTCCTGGTTTCAAAAAGGCACAAATTCGCCCACAATTGGGTGATTTAGAGCAGCTTTCTCTCATGAACTATACCGCACAAGGGCCTATTTTGTTTAGTGCGACGGGACAACCGGGAAATCGTACCGTAGAAATTACCTTGCCGCAAGGCTGCGAAGCGGAATTGGTGGTTCCTGCCAATGAAGACATCAAAAACCTTTTGGCGATAGGGCAACCGGTCAATGGCTTGAAAAAGTACCGCTTGGTAACGGGTCAAACCAACAAATTTTTTTAAAAACCGTATAAATCATTCCTCCACTTCATCATTCACACGCATGAAAAAATTAGTACTGTTAATTTTTCTTAGCCAATCCCTTTTTGCTCAAATCACACCTTACGAAAAAAGTAAAGAACAGGAAACCGCCACTTACGATGAAATTATCCAGTTTTATCGTGAATTGGATAAGAAATATGATCAAGCTTCTCTAATCGAAGTGGGCACAACCGACATTGGGAAACCCCTCCATTTGTTCGTTTTATCAGCCAACAAAGTTTTCAAACCGCAATCGGATAAAGTTACCCTGTTGGTCAACAACGGAATTCACCCGGGCGAACCTGAAGGGATAGACGCCAGCATGATGTGGGCGCGTGAGTTATTGGAGAAAAAAGCGTTGCCCGCCAACGTAGTGCTCTGTATTGTTCCCGTTTACAACGTAGACGGCTGTCTGAATCGCGGCGTATCGCGCATCAATCAAAACGGGCCCAATAGCTACGGATTTAGGGCCAATTCGCGCAATTATGACCTCAACCGTGATTTTATCAAAACCGACTCTAAAAATTCTGAGTCGTGGCAACGAATGTTTCAAGCGTGGAAACCGCACATCATTATTGACAATCATACATCCAACGGCGCTGATTATCAGCACGCAGTCACATATTTTCCCACCCAAAAAGATAAATTCAATTCGGAGGTTTCTGCCTTTTTCACCAAGACATTTAAACCTCAATTGGACCAACAGCTTACCCAATCCGGTTTTGAACCAGTACCTTACGTAAATGCCTTCGGGGCCACGCCCGAAACGGGTTATCAGGGCTTCAATGATGGGTCGCGTTACAGTTCGGGCTATGCCTCGCTGTTCAACTGCGAAACTTTTGTGGTAGAATTGCACATGCTCAAAGAGTACCCCAAGCGCGTCAAAGGAACCTACGCGTTTATGGAAATTACGCTTGGACTTGCCGCTCAAAACGCCGCTACGCTGATTGCCAATAAGAAAAAAGCGGATGAAACCATTGCCAATCAAACTACTTTTCCGCTGAGTTGGAAATTGGACAAAACCGTAGCCGATTCCATTACGTTCAAAGGATTTGCGGCCAAATACAAACCCAGCGAAGTAAGCGGACTGACTCGACTTTATTACGAACGCAACGAACCATTTACGAAACGAATTCCGTTTTTTGACAAATTTGTTCCTGATGTAAAAGTCGAAAAACCAAAGGCGTATGTACTGCCTCAAAGTTGGGCAAGAGTGGCTGAACTACTGAAAATCAACGGTGTACAGTTACAACCGCTCGCGGCAGATACCGAAATGGAAGTAGACGTTTATTACATCGAAGATTACAAAAGTCCCGCAAAACCGTACGAAGGTCACTACAACCATACGGGAGTATTGGTACGCAGTGAAAAGCAGAAAATACAATTTTACAAAGGAGACTTTCTCATCAACACCAACCAAAAGACCAATCGATACCTTGTCGCAGCGCTCGAGCCACAAGGGCCCGATTCATTTTTCTCGTGGAATTTTTTCGACAGTATTTTGGCACAGAAAGAACATTTTTCAGCCTACGTCTTTGAAGACGTAGCGGCTGAGATGCTCCGCAAAGATGCAACATTAAAAGAAAAATTGGAGGAACGTAAAAAATCGGACGAAGCTTTTGCTAAAAGTGGCGCGGCGCAATTGGAATTTATATACCGTAACTCACCGTACTCTGAGAAATCATACCTGCGTTATCCTGTGTATCGCCTGACGAAGTAGCGACCGTTTCCGGTACCTGAGCTGCTTCCTCAGGTTCAGCTTCATCGTCTTCAAAGTAAAAAAATGGATCCATGGCAAAAAGGGGTTTGTGCGTTTTATTTATATACGCAAAAAACACCCTTTACGTCACAAACGTTTCGATAAAAAGTAGAAATATTTTTATCGAAACGTTCTTTTATACCATAACGACCTCATTACGCTCAATATATACTAATAACGCCTCTACATTTTCATAACCCATTTCTTTGTATAAATTGGCAAAGCGCTTGATTTGTCGCGCGTGAGCATCCTGCGGATTACCCGTTTTGTAATCCAATACCACTACTCGGCCCGGCAAATGGATCACCCGGTCAGGGCGATGAAGGCCGCCGTCGGGTGTGAGAATTTCCCGTTCATTCAGTACGCCGGTGCTTACCACAAAAAGCCCTTTCAAATCAGGATGTTGAAGTATTTTTTCCACGCTTTGTTGGATATTCTGCGTTTCTGTTTTTTCAATGAGTCCCTCGGTTTGCATTCGCAGCAGGGCCGCAGGAATGTCATCCGATGTCCTTACCTTAGAAAGCGCATAGTGTACTTTGTTTTCGTAGTCTTTTTTACGCTCAAACGTCTCCACATCAAACACCCGATTGGCCAACCGCCGCAACCGCAACTCTCTGCTGCGATCGGTCGAAATGACGTTGGGAATGTAGAAAGGAGAAGTGAGGAGTGAGGAGTCGGGAGTGAGAATTTCTGACTTCTGACCGCGCGGCGGGCCGCTCCTCACTTCTGACCCCTGATTCCTACCTCCTGCCTCCTGCCTCCTATCTAAGTATTGATGCAACCAGTAACTTACTTTTCTTGGAGTTATGATTTTGGCAAAATTCTCCTCTTTGGCCAGCACATACAGTTTGTGAGTGGGGCGCGTAAAAGCCACGTAGAGCAAATTAAGATTTTCAACAAACACCCGTTCCCGCTCCTCTCGGTATTGCATTGCCACGGCTTTTGTAGTGCGTTCGAGGTCTGATTTGACTTGTACTGAACCGGTCTTCAGCCATTTGGCTTCCGAATAGTCAATCAAATCACCGTTTTCAAGGCGGTGGGCCTCCGCAGCTGCAATCCCCAAATCCTCGGTTGGGTCAAGGTTCACCCACATGGTATCCCGTTTGGCACTGGGAACAAAATCCCAATCCGCATACGGAATAATCACAACGGGATATTCCAATCCCTTGGAACGGTGAATGGTTTGCACCGTAATAGCATGTGGATTGGACGGCGCCGAAATAGAGATTTTATCTTTTTGGGTTTCCCAATAATCCAGAAAATCGGCCAAATGACTGCCGCGTTTGGTACTGAATTCCAACACTACATCCAGGAACCGAAATAAATAGTCGCGCTCTTTGGTCATTTCAAACAGCCCAAAGTGCTGAATCAGTTTTTCGGCCAATTCGTAGGCACTGATTTGGAGGAGCTTATAGGGATTTAGTTGAGTGTCGAACGGTCCGCCGAGCAGGGTAGAATGCAGAATGTCGAGTGAGAGTTGAGTCTCCTCTACCAACTTTGGAGGATGCACCGTGGCCTTTAAATTATTCACATAAGCGTAAAATGCCCTTACATCCTGCGATTCTACGGCGCTTTTGATGCGTTGGTTGTCTTTACTGTCAGGAATCCGTTGCAGAATCATTCGGAAAAACAAATACAAAGCTTCGTACTTATCCAGACGACTATCGGGCTTGACCAACACGCGCATAAACGCCGTTACCAAATTGACTGCTCCTGAAAAGCGAAGAGACAGCGAATCATCAGAGATGATATTGTAGCCGTTGTCTTTGAGGTGATTGGCTATTTTTTTAGCATCTCTTTTAAACCGACAAAGCACCGATAAGTCTCCGATTTTGAAGCCATCCTGCTCGGTTGCCTGTTTGATGATTGCCAACGTGCGCTCAATCATCGCGGGCGTGTCGTTTTCGTCATCTCCTGACTCTACAGCATCGGCAGAAATAAACTCTATCTGTACTTCGCCACCCGTTTTGGCATTGGGAGGCAACTCCTGAGCTACCTGAGCAAACACTTCGCGTGAGAGCGGAAATTCGTCGCGATAGAGTTCTTCAACGGTTTGAAAAAATACGTTATTAAACTCAATGATTTCTTTGGCACTTCGCCGATTGACCCGCAGCACATCATCATCCAAATGCCAACGTATGTTTTCAAGTCGCTCGACGGTCAGTTCGCTTTCGCCCAAGGATACGTACAAGCGATCTAAATTTTTGGAATGCAGCGCGATGATTTGGTCCATGTCTCCGCCTCGGAAGCGATAAATGGCTTGTTTGGAGTCGCCTACGGCTAAGTTAAAATGCTCATAGCCAAGGCTATTATCAATCAGGGGCAACAAATTGGCAAACTGCAACTTGGAGGTATCCTGAAACTCATCAATCAGAATATGGTTGTATTTTTCGCCCAACCGCTCATAGATAAACGGAACGGGGTCTTCAGTGACAATTTTCAGAATTTTTTGATTAAATTCCGAAATATGAACACGGTTATTTTCCCGCAATTGACGGTCAAATTCCTGCTTGATTTCGTTCAGTAAAGACAGGTGATAAAGATGCGGCGTAAGCTGTTGGTACAAATGATACAGTTCACAGTTTTCTTGGCGAACTCGCTCAATATGTTGGTAATAATCCACCAGTTGGGATTTAATTTTTGCCACAGTTTCCGTAACAAACGGCCGAACTGTTTTAGTAATCCAACCATTGTCATTCTCAAAGGCATCCTTCTCAAGTTTGCCGGGTTCGGCCATGGCTTCGTCAGCTTCAATGCGTTTTTTGAAATACTTAAAAACCGTTCCCCGCGAAAAATCTTTTTCGTCCAAACCGCTTTCCAGAATGAGATTCAGTCCTTTTTCCGCCCATTTGGCAATCAGTGCTTCCCACTTTTTTCCCGCCGCCACCAATTGCCGCCTGATTTTTTTGAAGTCTTTCGCCGACAGGTGCGAATTTTGCATGATGGAAGCGTAGCGTTGCTCATTGAGTAAATCGTTGGCAAATCCCGCCAATGCTTCGGGCAAACTGTGGTAGTTTTTCCCTTCCTGTCCTGCTTCCAGATAAAATGATTCCAAAATATCCGTCAACTCAGCGAAAGATTCATCCCCGGTTCGTTCGAGCAGTCGCTCTACCGCCATAAGGAGTAATTCTCCCGCTTCCATTTCCACTTCAAACGAAAACGGCATTCCCAATTCATCCGTAAAAGCACTCACGACGCGTTGGACAAAACTGTCAATAGTCATGACCGCAAAATCGCTGTAATCGTGCAAAATCTGTTTAAAAACACGGTCGGCACGTTGGCGGACTTTTTGTTCGCGCAACACATAAGCTCCTTCTGCATCGTTGACTGATTCGGGGTAAAGTTCACGCACAATATCATTGAGCATCGGGTCTTTTTCCCCTTTGCCAAATAGCTCCAAACGTCCCAAAATCCGCTCTTTCATCTCGCGAGTGGCGGCTTTGGTAAACGTAATGGCCAGAATATGCTTATAATAATGGACGTTATCGTTTTGTAAAACGAGCTTCAGGTATTCTTTGGTAAGCGTGTAGGTTTTTCCCGACCCGGCAGATGAACTAACGATTTTGAACATATTTCTTTTCTACAATAGAGTTAATTGACAAAAGATGTTATTAAATGTTTCTAAAAATAGTGCGTAGGTTATGAATTCCTGCACATGCTGAAAAGATGGCATCACGTTTTTCTGACTTATGTATGCCAA
>NZ_JAIXST010000109.1 GCF_027484545.1 Runella sp.
CCGATAGGACGTGATAACAGCTTCCGTCCCGGCGAGGGTCGTCCAACTCAAAGAAAAATTCAGCTACATTCATTTCCCAAAGGTCGGGCTAACTTACCACTTCATGCAATTGCCCTAAAGAAACTAATCAAGTTACTTGCATTTAAGGAAATAAATAAAATAAATTTGCATAGTAAATCAATAGGATATAAGTATTAATACTCCCTATACTCTATCTGAATCCGGGTGTTAATGCTGAATGATTTAATTGATTTGTCGTTTAAACTATAAAATCCATCAATTTTAAATACTTATGCAACAGTTTACACAACTACACATGAAACACCTTTTCAAAGCAGCCATTTTGATAGTCGGCATTGTATTACCCTTGTTTTTGTCAGCCCAAGAAAAAACCATCATTAATGCGACCATTTCCGGGGTCGTTTTGGATGCAAAAACCAATGAAAAATTAATCGGTGCTACGGTATCCATCAAAGGGACGACCAACGGAGCAGCCACCGATGCCAATGGCGAATTTTCCCTCATTACGGGTCAAAAACTGCCTTTTACCCTTATCGTATCTTCGGTAGGTTATGTGAAAAAAGAAATTTTGCTCACCGAAAGTAAAGTGGAAATTAAACTTGAAGAAACTACCAATCAACTTTCTGACGTAGTGGTGACCTCCCGCCGTCGTCAGGAATCGGTGCAGGATATTCCGATTCCGATTTCGGTCATTCGCGGCGTAACGGTGGAAGACCAGGGTGCCTTTAACGTAAACCGATTGAAAGAATTGGTACCTACGGTTCAGTTTTACGCTTCCAATGCCCGTAATACTACGCTCAATATCAGAGGGTTGGGCTCAACTTACGGGCTGACCAACGACGGGATTGACCCGGGAGTTGGCTATTACGTAGATGGGGTGTATTACGCCCGGCCGGCGGCCACCGCCCTTGATTTTATTGACATCGACCAAGTGGAGGTACTTCGCGGACCGCAGGGAACGTTATTCGGTAAAAATACCACGGCGGGGGCCTTCAATGTAACCTCGCGCGCTCCCTCTTTTAAGCCCACGGCCAACTTTGAATTAAGTTACGGTAACTATGGCTACATTCAGGCCAAAGCCTCCATTTCCGGGCCATTGAGCAAAAAGCTGGCTGCCCGAGTTTCATTTGTGGGTACGCAACGAGATGGTTTACTCTACAATACCCGCACCCAAACCAATATCAATGATATCAACAACATCGGAGTAAGAGGGCAGTTTTTATACAAACCTACGGATAAGATAAATATTACCTTTATCGCCGATGTTACCGATCAAAACCCGGTGGGTTATGGGTGGCCGGTAGCCAAAGTAGTGACAACCAAACGGGTGGCCTATCGTCAATTTAATGCCATTATTGCTGATTTAAATTACAAACTTCCTTATCAGAGTGCCTTTGAAAGAACATTGGATTTGGATACTCCTTCCCGAGCGGGTAACCAATTGGGCGGTCTGTCATTAAACGCTGATTTTAAAATCGGCAATGGTACTCTGACCTCAACGACGGCTTGGCGCTATTGGAAATGGGATCCGTTAAACGACCGTGACTACACCGGTTTGCCTTCCTTCACCATATCGTCGGGCACCTCCGCCCATGACCAATTCTCGCAGGAGTTCAGGTATTCCGGAAAGATCAATGAGAAACTGAGCGGTGTGATCGGGGCCTTTGGTTTGTGGCAGGATCTGCGAACCGATCCGGTGCATACGGAAGAAGCAGGTGCTGCTCAGTGGCGTTTTGCGCAAAGTTCGACGAGTGCATTGTGGAAAACTCCGGGATTGTTTGACAACTTCGGAATTAGAACCACCTACGGCATAAAATCATCCAGTGTGGCATTGTTTGCTCAGGCCGACTGGGCCATTACCGACAAATTCCACGTATTGCCTGGTATCCGATACAACAAAGACACCAAAAAAGCGAACTACAGCCGAGTAACTTATGGTGGATTGCAAACCACTGATGCGGCTTTGCTGGCTCTGAAAAACGGGGTTTACAGCAACCAAACTTTTGATATTGATGCCTCCGAGGATAATTTCTCAGGGCAACTGACCTTACAATATAAATTCAATAAAAACATCAATGCCTTTGGTACGTATTCATTGAGTTACAAACCCATTGGGGTCAATGTAGGAGGATTGCCAACGGCAAGCGGCAGGGTATTGACTGAATTGGCGACGGTTAAACCGGAAGCTGTTTCTCACTTTGAATTGGGCGTTAAAACCAAGCCATCGGCTAATTCGGTTATCAATGTTGTATTCCATAACACCGATATAAAAGACTATCAAACGCAGGTGCAGACCCCTGAACCGGGCGTAAACCGAGGGTATTTGGCCAATGCTGAACAGGTAAGAGTAATCGGTTTGGAAGTTGACGGTAACATCCGAGTCAACAATCACGTGTCGTTTAATGCGGCCTTTGCCTATACGGATGGGAAATACGTGAAGTTCACCAACGCTCCGGTGCCCATTGAAGAAGTAGGAGGAGAACGGGCATTTAAAGACATTTCGGGCAGTGTACTTCCGGGGATTTCAAAATATGCCGGTTCGTTTGGGACAGAATTGACGGGGAAAGGCAGCTTTCTGGGGCTGAAAGGCAACTACTTTGGGGGGCTTGATGTGTATTATCGTTCTACGTTTTCTTCGAGCCCTTCTCCCTCTGCCTTTTTAGATATTGAAGGCTATGCTTTGGTGAATGGCAGAGTGGGTTTTCGGGCCTCCAACGGCATCTCATTTTTTGTTTGGGGCAGAAATCTGGGCAACAAAGATTACTACGAGCAGTTGTTGGTGGCTCCGGGCAGTGCCGGCCAAATCGGCGGTATTTTGGGGGATCCGCGTACGTACGGGGTGACGTTGCGATATACGTTTTAATTGTTCATCAACTTAGCAATCAACCTAAGGAGCGGCCAGTGGATTTAAAAATCCACTGGCCGCTCCTTAGGAAACTGCTTTTTCAGAAATCAGGAATTACTCAACATTTTAACCGGTAAAAACAATGCAAACTCATCCCAATACTACTGTATCAACTTCTTTGACTCAATTGGAGATATTGGGTTTTGACCGCGTCGGATTTGTCGAAGAGGTCACTCGTTTTATCTCTGATTATGGAAAGATCGTAAGTGTGCGCTTTGAAGCCGACGGGGTTCGCTCTCAAGGGCTTGTAAAAGTGAGATTGGAGAATACGGAGCGTTTGGGAAGTTTGTTGGTTCACTTGAAAGCCATTACTGGATTAGTCAAAGTTAAACAGTTGGTATAAAACAGAAAGTACTTGGACAATCATTATAACTAATTACTATGAAATCAATCGTTAAAATCATCGGAGAAGACTATTTTCTGTCTGCTTTACCTAAATCGTATAGAAAGATTGAGCCGCTTGCCGTTCGGGGGCTATTGCCTACCTGCCGTATCAATTGCGAATTAGGTGTTTGGCAACAGTTACCATCGGGTTTGGAAAACGCGGGTACTTTTTATCTGCATCAACTTTTGCAGGATGGTCCGTTGGTAATCAGTACCTACAGTCCAGATTGGAATGAATATGGCAGAGAACATTTGGAAATACTCAATAAGGTATTTGCATCGGTTCATAAATTGGGAGCAAACCTGCTGCTGTTAACGACAGAATATTTCAAAAATATTGTGTACAGCATTCAGGAGTTTGATATTCCTTACAATATTCTTCAGGATTCGGAAAACAGAATCAGTGAAGCATTAGGAGTATACTCACAGTATGAGCCTGTTTGGGATCGGATTGCGGGTATTACCGAAGATGTGCCTTTTCCGGCTACCTTTGTGATAGGAACCGACCGCAAAGTTTTGTATAGTTTTGTAAGTAAAGATTTTGAGTATTTGGTTCCAGCAAAGGAAATAGAGAAAGCCGTGCTTTTTGCCGGTAAGTAAACCTAAACGACTTTAAACAATGAACAAATTAGCTCTATGCCTTATTCTATTTGTGTGCTTTGTCCCAGTGTTTGGTTTTATTGCTGATGATTATGAGCAATGGCATCAAAAACGCGTTGAGAGTCTTAAGGCCGAAGATGGGTGGCTCAATTTAGCGGGTTTATATTGGCTCAGCGAAGGAGAAAACACGTTTGGAAGCGATGCGGCCAATGCACTTGTTTTTCCTGAAAAAGCACCCAAGAAACTCGGAGTGCTGACCTTGAAAGATGGTAAAGTTGCTTTTAAAAAGCAGCAGGACGTTGATGTTCAGTTTTTAAATCAAGAAAATGCCCCCGATTTTGTTTTTCAGGAAGGAAAGGCGATTACGCTGCAATACGGCTCATTCTGTTGGTTTATCATCAAACGCGGCCCCAAATACGGGGTTCGATTGCGAGATTTGGAGAGTTCCAATGTCTCTCATTTTAAAGGGGTTGAGCGTTTTTCGGTCAGCGAAGCGTGGAAATTGCAAGGTACGTTTGAACAGCCCCAAACCCCACGAACCATCGCCATTACTGACGTTATTGGATTGGTAAGTCAACAACCTTTGGTGGGATATGTTGCTTTTACCCTTAACGGAAAAACACACCGTTTGGCTGCTACGGATGGGGGAGGCGGCAAGCTATTTATCGTTTTTAAAGATACTACTGCGGGTCATGAAACCTACGGAGCGGGGCGATTTTTGTATTTAGACAAACCCAATTCGGACAATTCGGTGACCATCGACTTCAACAAAGCTATCAATCCACCCTGCGCGTTTACGGAATACGCTACCTGCCCGCTTCCACCGAATGAAAATCGTTTGCCGATTGCAATTACGGCAGGCGAGAAAAATTATGGAAGCCATTGAAAATTAGGAGGTAAAACTCTTTGCTTTTTTTGAAAAAACCATTTACCTTTGCGGCCTCATTTTCAATGAGTTCAAAATTTATAAACGTTTAACAATTCTCAGTATGTTTACACGACAGTATGAGATGGTGTTCATTTTAACTCCCGTTTTATCTGATCAACAGATGAAGGACACCGTCGACAAATTCCGCAAAATCCTTACCGACAACGGTGCGGAATTGGTACACGAAGAAAATTGGGGCCTAAAAAAATTGGCTTACCCGATTCAGAACAAAAACACAGGTTTTTATCACCTCATTGAGTTTAAGTCTCAGCCTACACTCATCCAAACGATTGAGACGGAATTCCGTCGTGATGAGCGCGTGATGCGTTATTTGACAGTGGCGATGGAGAAACACCACGTCACTTATGCTGAGCGTAAGCGCAGCGGATTAGTTGGCAAAAAACAAACCGAAACAGTTTAAGGAGGGCTAAGCAACATGACACTGGTAAACGAACCAATCGAGCGTAATCAAAACCGCAAAAAGTATTGCCGCTTTAAGAAAGCCGGTATTAAATTTATTGACTATAAAGATCCTAATTTCTTATTGAAATTGATCAACGAGCAAGGCAGAATTTTACCTCGCCGCCTTACAGGTACCTCTTTAAAGTACCAACGCAAAGTGTCGCAGGCTATTAAGCGTGCCCGCCACTTAGGGTTATTACCATTCGTAGCTGATCAATTAAAGTAAAAACCAAAGGAGAAAACTGACGATGCAAGTTATATTAAGAACTGATATTGCCGGGCTTGGTTATAAGAACGACGTCTTAGACGTGAAAGCCGGCTATGGTCGTAACTACCTTATTCCGCAAGGATTTGCGGTGATGGCGACCGATTCCAACAAAAAACAATTGGCCGAAAACTTGAAGCAAGCTGCTCATAAGGCCGAGAAATTGAAGAAAGATGCTGAAGATTTGGCAACCGCGATTGGCGACATGACGCTCAATATAGCAGCCAAAGCAGGTGACAGCGGTAAAATCTTCGGACGTGTAACGAGCATTCAGATTTCTGATGCCCTAAAGGCAAAAGGATTTGATGTAGATCGTAAAAAAATCACGATTGAAGATGTAAAAACCTTAGGTGTTTACAAAGCGTTACTTGATCTTCACAAAGAAGTAAAACATCCTGTAAACGTAAATGTAGTAAGCGAAGCTTAATCACATTCACAGGAGGTATAGAAAAGGGTGCGTTCCAAAACGCACCCTTTTTTGTTGAAAAATACCTGAATTTTTTACTGTTGCGGAGTTTCGACATTAGGCGGTGTGCCTTCTGCGGAGGCTTGCGGGGCTTTTCCCTGCAAGTTGCTCAATAAATCCTGAAGCATTTTTTCGGCTTCGGGCGTATATTTTTTTAGAGCTTCCGAGCCTTGGTTTTTCAATTGTTCAAAATATTCAGGCATTTTGTCCAATGCTCCCTCGGCCTCGGTTTTAAGGTCGGTGGCTTTCGTTTTGAGATCTTCAAATGCTTTTTCTCCCTCTTCGGTTTGTAAATATTTGTGCAAAGCAACTCCTGCAACAGCACCGAGAATAAACGTCGCTAAGTGTTTGGCATTGACCATGATGTTTGTTTTTTGTTTAAATGGTTGGACAAATGAACAATTAAAACGCCACTAAAAAAATGATTTTTACACCAACGGACGGGTTTTTATTTAGACTTTATAAAACTCAACACTAATTTTGTTTGTTGTTTGATTAACCGTCAGAAAATATTTTTCTCCAGATACACGGTTAACCAAAAACGATTAACATACTCCTTTGTGATTGATATTCAAAAAATTCGCCGGGATTTCCCAATTTTAGATGAAGTGGTCAATGGGAAACCATTGGTTTATTTTGATAATGCGGCTACAACGCAAAAGCCACTTCCAGTATTGGAAGCCTTGGCTAATTATTATGGACACTACAATGCCAATATTCACCGGGGAATTCATTTCCTGGCCGAAAAAGCAACGTCAGCGTTTGAAGCCTCACGGACCAAAATTCAGGAGTTTCTCAATGCTGCCCGAGTAGAAGAGATTATATTTACGTACGGTACAACGGATGGTATTAATTTGGTGACACAGTCGTATGGTCGTACCTTTTTGAAAGAAGGCGACGAGATCATTATCAGTACCATGGAACACCACTCCAACATTGTACCTTGGCAGATGTTGTGTGAAGAAAAGGGATGTGTTTTGCGCGTGATTCCTATCAATGATGCGGGTGAACTGCTCATGGACGAATACGAGAAAATGCTCTCCGAAAAAACCAAATTTGTTTCCGTTGTCCACGTTTCCAATGCCTTAGGCACCATCAATCCGGTCAAAGAAATTATCCAAAAAGCCCATGCGGTAGGGGCAAAAGTGCTGATTGACGGTGCGCAGGCTACTTCTCACATTGACATTGATGTACAGGCCCTTGATTGCGATTTTTACGTATTTTCATTGCACAAACTCTACGGCCCGACGGGCATGGGAGTACTGTACGGGAAAAGAGACGTATTGAACGCCATGCCGCCGTATCGCGGTGGGGGAGAAATGATTAAAGAAGTAACGTTTGAAAAGACGATTTACAACGATTTGCCCTATAAATTTGAAGCGGGAACCCCCAATATCGCCGACGTAGTAGCCGCCAAAACGGCCGTTGAATACGTTGAAATGCTCGGAAAACAAAATGTAGCCAATTACGAGCACGAATTATTGGTATATGGAACTGAGGCATTGCAAAGCATTGAAGGCTTGAAAATAATCGGTACGGCCAAAGAAAAAGTAAGTGTGCTTTCGTTTGTGATGGAAGGCATTCATCCGCAGGATATTGGGGTGATTTTAGACCAACAGGGCATCGCCGTCAGAACAGGGCACCACTGTACTCAGCCTTTGATGAAGCGATTGGGGATTGTCGGAACTTCCAGAGCCTCCTTTGCGGTTTATAATACTAAGGAAGAAATTGACAAATTGGTTGTAGGTTTGCATAGAGTTAAGAAAATGTTGAATTGATAAAAATGACAAGCCAAATTATTACAAGAGACAAAATTGTCGAGTCTATTCAGGCGATGCCTGATGATGCCTCGACAGATGATATTATCGAAAGAATCATTTTTATAAAAAAAATTGAAGATGGTTTAAAAGACGTAGAGGAAGGACGGGTCTTTTCTCATGATGAAGTAAAGACGAAATATCAGCAATGGCTACGAAAATAATTTGGTCTGATCACGCAAGACATGATCTTGATACTATTTTCCTATCCTTATTAGACTTTTCCGAATCGTACGCTCAAGAATGGATTAAGAAAGTGTTTTCAAATTTAGAACTTTTAGAAACTTTTCCCGAAATGGGAAGAATGGTTCCCGAAAAAGAAGTTAGATTTCTTCGCGAAGTGATAGTTTGGAAATATCGCGTTTTATATACGTATTTGAATCAAGAGATAACAGTTATTCGGATTGTACACAGTTCCAGACCTTTAGGTAAAATATAATGACAATCAACGAGAAACAGGACGAATTAATTGAAGATTTTGAGTTGTTCGACGATCAGTTGGACAAAACACAGTATATCATTGATTTAGGTAAAAAACTAAAACCCATTGCGGATGAATACAAGTCAGACGAAAATTTGATACGAGGTTGTCAGTCAAGAGTTTGGCTTCATACTGAAATGCGAGGTGACTCGGTGCATTTTGAAGCAGACAGCGAACCAACTGCCCAGATAAGTAAGGGTTTGGTAAGTCTCTTAATTAAAATTTTATCGGGTGAAAAGCCCGAAGATGTGGCCAATGCCAATTTGTATTTTATTGATAAGATCGGTATGAGCAGCATCATTACCTCTCGTCGGGCGGGGGGCTTAGCTTCGATGATTGCCCGTATGAAAGAATTTGCCCAAAGTCAGGTTGAGAAAATAAGTTAAACAACACTTAAAATGACCGAATCAGAATTAAAAGAAGAAATTATAAAGGCCATAAAGTCAGTGTATGACCCTGAAATTCCCGTAGATGTTTGGGAGTTGGGCTTGATTTATGACTTGAAGATATTTCCCGTTAACAACGTTTTTGTAGAAATGACCTTAACGTCACCCTCCTGCCCTTCGGCGGGAACGATTCCCGTAGAAATAGAACAAAAAATCCGCGAAGTGGAAGGGGTGAATGACGTGAGCGTTGAACTGACGTGGGATCCACCTTATTCGCAGGATATGATGAGCGAAGAAGCTAAACTGGAACTTGGATTTATGTAGATCCCTGACTTTGAAGGGAAATAAACGTATTAAAAACTGTAAACTTAAAACTGCAAACAACTTATGTATCCTCCTCACTTAGTAGCTCCGATGAAAGAAGATCTGACGAGCGTAGGATTTCAAGAATTGACATCGGCTGAAGAAGTAGATAACTTCATGGCTGGCCCGAAAGGAACTACGTTAATTATGGTCAATTCGGTATGCGGTTGCGCTGCCGGTGCGGCACGTCCGGGTGTAAAAGCTGCGTTGGCGTTCAGCGAAGTGAAACCTGATAATTTGGTAACTGTATTTGCCGGAGTGGATGGCGAAGCGACTGCCAAAATGCGTGAATACCTGTTGCCATACCCTCCTTCATCGCCTGCGATTGCGATTTTTAAGGATGATGAATTGGTGCATTTTATTGAGCGTCATCACATTGAAGGCCGTAATGCCAAGATGATTGCTGAACACTTGGTAACGGCTTTTGAAGAATTTTGCGGCGAAAAAGCGTAAGCTGAATTAACCTCTCGGCTGCGGCCGACCGTCCCCTGCCCCCTCTCCTTTTAGGAGAAGGGGTTTTTTATGGTTCTTTTTTAAAATATTTTCACGCCTTCGCCTTTGTGACGACACAATACGGCGTACGCATTGGGTTTTACTTGACGTAGGGGAGAGTTTTCGAGTAAGAAGGCTTTAGTTTTATAGACAAAGCGCTGCTTCCAATCTTTCATCAGGTACGAAACGACTTCGTCACTGAAAAACAGGAATAACTCGTCTATTACCTCAAACCCTTCGGATTTTAATAAAAACTTGAACAGTGCAGGGGTGTAAATATTGATGTGCCCGTACGAAAGAAAATGCTCAATCTTGCGATCCACAAAAAGGCTGAAATCAATCGGAACTTCAAAAAATTGGTACTCTGACACGCGGGCTATTTCCCGCAACAATAGGCGCGGATGCTCTACGTGCTCAATAACGTGAGAGCAAGTGGCCAATGAAAATTCTTTGTCAGCGTAGGGAATTGTGTAGCCGTCAAACAATTTGACTTCTTTGAGTGACTTCAGCTGGCGTTGGTTGATTTTTTCGATGCCGCTTCCCGAAATTTCAACTGCGGATAGGTTGTCCGTAAATTGACGCTTGTCCAATTCCTGAAGTACGGCACCGTCTCCTGCTCCTACGTCCAAGACCTTCTTAAAATCATATTTTTTGCATAAATTTACAATGTCATCCGCTTTCTGGCGAGCGCCGATTTCGCGCCATTGCGCATCCGAATTGGCGTATTGTTGGTCGTAAACATTTTGTAAAGAGGATGAAAGAGAGGCGTTTGACATA
>NZ_JAIXST010000145.1 GCF_027484545.1 Runella sp.
CATTTTTCTAATTTTGTAACTGTGAGCATAAGTTTTTGATTTTTTTGTAGTTTGGTCATTACAAAATTACAAATTTTACTTATGCTTACTTTTCCTATCAACACCTTTCAAGAACTACCGCAAATTAAATTCATTTGCTTTCTGTACTCGCTTGGCGTTTGATTGGTGTGTTGTTTAAAATCGTCGAAAAACGCGGAGATGGAGCTATACCCCATTTCAAAAGCCAACTTATCCATGGTCATTTGCTGGCTTTTGGGGTTTTCCAGTACTTTTTTTGCTTCCTGAATCCGGTAGTGAATGACTAAATCGAAGAAATTCTGGTCTAATTTGTCGTGGATAATTTGCGAAAGTAAACAGGAAGAGACATTGAGTCGAGTGGCCAGATTTTCAATCGAGAAGTTACTTTCCAAGTATAGTTTTTCCTGATTCATTAACCTGAACGAACGATTAATGAGGCTATCAGCAAATTCTTGGTTGTAGGTTTTGAAGAAGATAGAACCCAGTCGTTTCAAAACTGAAAGATATTTGAAATGCACCTCTCCCATGACTCAGCCTATTTTTAGCTATAAGATGCTGAAACGCCAGGCAACGTTGCACGAACTACCAAATCAATTTTACTTTGTTGCCCGTATCAGCCGAACGCACAATGGCTTCAATGATTTTCAAGTCCGTCATTCCTTCCTCGCCCGAAGCCAACGGTGTGGTATCTTTGAGGATACTTTCGGCAAAAGCATCCATTTGTTTAATCTGTTGAAAAGCAGGTGTTTTGAAAGATATTTTTCCTTCCGAGGATTCGCCGCTTGCACCGGTGGCGTTGTAAGAAGGCTCTAACCCAAACCACCGGATAACCCGTTGTAGCGTACAATCGATCAATGTACGAGCTGTAGGTAGTCGTAGAATTAGAGACGGCACCACTCGGGAACTCCATCTGAAACATCATCATTTCGTAGATGCCTTTGAAGACGTTTTTGTCAGTAACAAACCCTTGGGCTAAAACAGAAGTTGGCAATTCATTTAACGTCCGCCGTACTCCCTGAATGCAATACACGCCCAAATCCATAATAGCACCGCCGCCGCCAAGGGCTTTATTCAGTCGCCAAACTTTTGGATCCGCCATTGAGAAACCCAATGATGACTCAATCATTTTGACCGCTCCAAGCGCTTTTTCAGTGCCCAAACGTCGTACTTCTAAATGATGCGGCTCAAAATACAACCGATAGCCCACCGAAAGTTTGACTTTCGCCTCTTTACAGGCTTTTATCATCTGCTCACATTCCTTCACATTTAGCCCCATCGGTTTCTCGCAAATCACGTGTTTTCCCGCTTTTGCCGCTCGGATGGTATATTCGGCGTGCATGGAGTTGGGCAAAACTACGTATACGATGTCAATATCCGGATTGTCTTTAATTTGGTCAAACGTCTCGTAATTATAAATGTTCTTGTGAGGAATTTGGTACTTACTCGACCATTCCGCCGCCTTTTGAGGCGTACCTGTGACAATACCTGTTAACTGACACAGTTCAGTTTGCTGCAACGCCGGAGCAAGTTGATTGGTGGCATAATTGCCCAACCCCACCAATGCAATGCCCAATTTTCGATCTTGAGGCAACAGAGACTTGACATCAGAAGTCAATAGAGTCCCCGCAGCCAGCGAGGATTGGGCAAGGAATTGGCGGCGGTGCATATATAAAGAAGTTAAAATGGCTGCTAATAGCGTGATGCAAAAGTCGCTATTAGAACTCATTAGATAAGAATCCTCGTTGTTAAAGTATGTTAAAGCTCCTGAGATTTAAGCCATTTTACAGTCTCTTCGGCTATTTTAGGATTGAAATTATCTTTCAAATACTGTTGCTCTTTAAAATTTTTGGCCGCTTCGGTCCAGTCTTTACTGCGCATCATAAATGGTCCAAATCGGGAATCGTCACCCACGTTGCCGCATTGGGATGCTTTTCATTGACCGTTTTCTGAATCAACATGGGTTCTACCAAAGAGCACTGCTCATAATCGGCACCACCGTGCAACACCAAGACAGGACAGTTTACTTTTTGCCAGCTTTCGGCCAAATTCAACGAATCCAATTGCTGCCAAAAACGCCAATGCCGTCCCCACATATTGTTGTTCCAATTTTCTTTATATCCTAACTCACTCGTCACTAACGGCTTATATTCAGAGTTTTGGGAGAGTTCTTCAGGAGATTTTTTCAGGACAAAAAATTCGTAGTAGATTTTTTGAATCGTGCGGGTAAAAGCTTCGGTTTGTTGATAGTTTAAGCCTTCCAACAACGGTTTTTGTACGCGGTGCATTTCCAACAAAAACTCACTCCACGGTCGGAACACGCAGGCAAAAACCATGACGCCTTTGGGGTTGTGCAATTTCGCCACTTCAGGCGCGATGGTTCCGCCCATAGAATGTCCCCAAATGTACAGATGACTTTTATCCACGTTCGGCAATTGCTCCATGTATTGATAGCCAGCGTCGAAACTTTCAATATCGGTTACCAAACCCACTTCGGTACAAGGCGCACAACCATAGCTGTCGCCCATGCCCGATTTTTCAATGGTCACCACTGCGAAGCTATTTCTGATCCATTCGTTCATCAGTTTTCCATTGTAACTCAACGAATAATTTTCAATGGAGCCACAACCGTAGCCGGGAATCAGCAGAATGGCCGGCACGTTGGTTTTCCCTTTGGGCGTTCGTGTAATGGTGCGCAAATACCCATTTTTAAATTTGACCCAATCGTAGTTGATATCTGCAATGTCTGATTGTTCATACGGGCGCATGACGGCGTTGGCAGTAACGGCGACTCTTCTTCTTTCTCTCAAGAAAGCAATTGTCAACTGTTCGCCCACCCGGATGTTGGAGGCCAAAGCGTTGTAATCGGCCATTTTCAGGGTGCTTTGGTCATTGAGCAAAACGAGTTTATCCCCTTTTTTAAGTTAGCTGCCGCAAAAGTACTGTTGGCAAACACCGTATCTATCACAATTCCATCGGGCGTTTCTTTGCCTTGCATCCCCATAAATGCTTTTCGTTGAGGCACTTGAGCATGGACTACAGTACCAACTAAAATGACTATCAGTGTATAAAAAAGTTTTTCCATCTTGAGTGAATTTACGAATCAGGTGACATTGAATTGGTAAAATATCATGCCATTAGAAGTTGTTGAAATAATTTACCAAAACTACCTACAGTCGGCAACAGACCATTCACCCAAAGGGGGGGATTTGGATGAGTGGCTGGGGAAAAATGTTTTGTTGATTGAATAACGGTTATAAAAAAGGGAGGTTAAAATAGTTATAGATAGGGACATAACTAATTGGAACAAATAATTGTAGAATTCCAAAAAATGGGATTCCAAAAATCGTCAATCCATTTTCTGGCAAAAGACAGGGACTTTGATGCCTTTGTGAAGG
>NZ_JAIXST010000044.1 GCF_027484545.1 Runella sp.
CAACGGGGGCATCTTTCGGGTGTATTACACATCAGGTAGGTTATTTAGGTTCTTGGTAAAACAAAAATAACACCCCGATTGCCCCTTACAAAATCAGCACCATAATTGGCGCACTACCCTTTTTTTGAAAGTTAAAAAATAGTCACTAATTGGCTCATTCACCCATTCACTCATTAGTCACAATGAAACTCTACGACATCGCACACAGTCGCGCCGGCGACAAAGGCAATACCTCAACCTTATCTTTGATTCCGTTCAAAGAAGAAGATTTTGCCTTTTTGTGCCACCAAATCACGGTAGAACGAGTCACCGAGCACTTAAAAAACATCGTTTCAGGCTCTATCACCCGTTATGAATTACTCAATATCTCTTCTTTACTATTTGTCTGTGAGCAAGCTTTACTTACGGGCGTTACTACTTCTCCGGCAGTTGATACCCACGGTAAAGCATTGAGTTATGCGTTGCTGGAAATGGAGGTTGACGGCTATCTGAAAAAATTCTAACTTTTTTTTCGGAAATGAACCTTTTTGCACGGTTTTTAGTATGAGAGTTATAAAAACTTTCTCTATGAAATCTATCCGAATCGCTGCGTGTTGTTGCTGTTTTCATTACTAAGCGATGGAAGGGGGAAATGTATTCATCGAAATCAAGAAATTGAGGCGCCCTTTCCCGCAAGAAAGGGCTTATTTTTGCAATCCAACCAATGCCATGACTTTAACTGAACAAGATTTATCTATCCCTTTTTTCGAGCGTCTTGCAGAACAAAACAGGCGTTATCAGTACCGACTTCCTTCCCGCAATGATGTTGGGAAATTTGTGGAAGAAATCATGTGCTTTTTGTTTCCAATTACCCAAGACTGCGGGAATTCTTCGACGGACTTGCCCGAAGCATATCAGCGACTGCAAAAACGTCTTTTGTGTTTGTTGGAACCCTTAAACGTAAATCTGGAAACGGGTAAAATTGCGGTTGCTGAGCAGTTTTTGACGCAACTCCCAACCATATACGAAAATCTTTTGCTGGATGCGCAGGCCATTACCGACAATGATCCTGCTTCGATTGGGATTGAAGAAGTAATCGCTGTGTATCCGGGTTTTTATGCTATTGCTGTGTATCGGTTAGCCCATGCCTTGGTAGATTTGGGCGTCCCGCTTCTCCCGCGGATGCTCACGGAACACGCTCATGGACTGACGGGGATTGATATTCATCCGAAAGCCAATATTGGACAATCGTTTTTTATTGACCACGGGACAGGAGTAGTGATTGGGGAAACCACCGACATTGGTAATAATGTTAAAGTGTATCAGGGGGTTACTTTGGGGGCACTGAGCGTTTCTAAATCGTTGGCAGAGACCAAACGCCACCCTACGATTGAAAATAACGTGGTGATTTATGCCAATGCGACTATTCTGGGCGGTAAAACCGTCATTGGAAATGATTCCATCATTGGCGGAAATGCGTGGCTAACTGCAAGTGTACCTCCTTTCTCGCAAGTCTATCACCAGAGTGACATCAAAATTCGGCAAACAAGTTTATAATTAGGAGTCAGAAGTGAGGAGTCAGTAACGAGAAATAAAATCATTACTGTTAACTTCTCACTTCTGAAGTCTCTCTTCTAAAACTAAGCCAATCCTCTCAAAAATCGCCTTACTGATTCCATAAAAATGGGTTCCAAATTGGGTAGATTAGGATGGGGTTGGGTTACCACAGACACCATCAAAAAGCCGTACGTTAGGCACCACCACTCGTAGAAAGTTTTAGAAACCATTTCAGCAGAGCGGGGACGGATTTGTACCAATGCTTCCCAAATCGGGTGGTTATTGAGCATGGCAAATTCGATTTGATACGCCTGTTTTGACTGGCAAAGCGCCCCTTCAATGTTGAACATAACCTGAAAAACCTCCGTTTGTTCTAGCATAAAACGCCACTGAATTTGGGCAAATTCAATGAACAGTTTTTCGGGGCTTCGGTATAAATTTTTGAGCTTCAGCAGTTCGTCGTGTAAGTAAGTAAACCCTTCGTTTCGGATGGTTTCCAATAATTTATCTTTATTATCGAAGTATTCGTAGAGAATCGGAGGGCTGTATTCAATCACCTCGGCAATTTTGCGGATAGAAACGGCTTGCCAGCCCTCTTCGCGGGCAATGTCGCGGGCGGTTTTGAGGATATCAGTACGAACCTGCTTACGCAGCCGCTCCCGACGTTCAATGATTCCCATGCAAGAAATTTTATGAGTTAGAGAAAATATCACACTGTTAAATTAAGTACAAAGAAAGCCAAATGTTGTAAAAAACCAAATGTTTTGCCAACAAAAAAGCCCCTCAATGTGCTGATTGAGAGGCTTTTTATGTCGAATAAGACAAAGGCGCTCTGGCCTTACTATAAAGATTCCAAAGAAGCTTTGATAGCTAAGAAATCCGGGAGATTGCCGGGATTGTCAAGAACTTCGGCGTATTGAATGGTTCCTTCACCGTCAATCACAAAAGCGGCACGTTTAGCTACGCCCGTCATTCCGAAAACAAAATTTTCAAAATAAACGCCATAGTCCTGAATGGTTTTTTTATTGAAATCTGAAAGTAAATCAAAGGTGTAGTTTTGCTCAGCCTTGAATTTTCCCAGACTGAAAACCGTATCAATCGAAATCCCTACCACTGCGGCGTTGAGTTTGGTATAATACTCAATGTCGTCGCGCATGGTACAGAGTTGGGCGGTGCATACACCCGTAAATGCCGCTGGGAAAAAATGGATAATGAGATTTGTATCTTTAAAATCTTCGAGCGAAACTTGTTTTTTATCAGAGTTGAAAAGTGTAAATGAGGGGGCTTTATCGCCTTTTTGTAATGCCATGATGGTTTTTGTTTGGTTTTATTTTTGCAAAAATAGAAATACCCCATTGAAAACTTGACAAATGCGTAAATGTTCGTAATTATGCCAAAAAAAATTCGCAAACAGTAGTCCACAGTTGGCGGTTTGCAGTCTCTATTTTTAATCAATCATTCATTTAACCATTCAATACCAATAAAAAATGCAGACCATTTGGGGAATAGACCTCGGCGGAACCAAAATCGAGGGAGTCGTTTTATCATCACCATCACCGGATGCGGTTATCATTAGTAAACGGATAGATACCGAGTCGCACAAAGGCTACCAACACATTGCTAATCAGATAGTAAGGCTAATTCGCGAATTGGAGGCAGAAACCGGTTATCGTGCCGAAAGTGTCGGCATCGGAACGCCGGGTACGGTAGAGCCTGCTACTGATTTGATGAAAAACTGTAATACAACTTGCCTGAATGGGATGCCGCTCAGAGCTGATTTGATGAAAACTCTGAATATTCCTGTTGCCATTGCCAATGATGCCAATTGTTTTGCCCTTGCCGAAGCTACGATGGGAATTGTTCCTGATGTAGTTCCTGATTTCAATTGTGTTTTTGGAGTTATTATGGGAACGGGCGTTGGTGGTGGTGTGGTCTTTCGTGGAAAAGACGGTCAACCTTTTGTGCTAAACGGTCGGCAGGGGATTGGTGGTGAGTGGGGGCATAATGAACTGGAATTCAATGGGTACGATTGCTATTGCGGCAAAAAAGGCTGCGTAGAGCAAGTACTTTCCGGACTGGCACTGCAACGATATTATGCCCAAATCAGCGGGAAAGAATTGAAAATGAAAGAAATTGTTGCTCGTTATTATGCTGATTCTGACCCGTATGCTTCCCAAACCATTGACCGTATGTTGGAATACTTTGGAAAAGCAGTTTCGGTGCTGATGAACATTCTTGACCCGGACGCGATTGTGTTGGGCGGCGGAGTTGGAAACATAGATTTGCTCTATACCGAAGGCGTTGAACGGGCTAAAAAATATATATTCAACAGTGGAAACGTCGAAACCAAAATCCTACGTCCTAAGTTAGGAGATAGTGCCGGCGTGTTTGGCGCGGCGATGTTGGCGGAGTAGTTAGCGGTTTACAGTTCACAATCAAAAATCACTAAATCACAATTCACTCATTCACTCATTAGTAAAGTATGAATCATTGGTTAATCAAGTCGGAACCTTTTGCGTATAGTTGGGATGATTTTGTAAAAGCGGGAAGGAGTGTGTGGGACGGAGTTCGTAATTATCAGGCGCGTAACAATCTGAAAGCCATGGCAGAAGGAGATTGGGCACTGTTTTATCACAGCAATGAAGGGATGGAAGTAGTAGGTATTGCGCAAGTGGCAAAAGAAGCTTTTCCTGATCCTTCCACTGATGACCCGCGTTGGGTAGCGGTAGAATTTGTGCCCGTACAGCGATTAGAGCGGCCTGTTACCTTACATCAAATCAAGGCAGATAATAGATTGCAACAAATTGCGTTAATTAGGCAATCCAGGCTGTCGGTCATGCCGATTCGGCCGGAAGAATTTGACCTAATCTTAAGTTTAAGCCAAAATGAAGACGCATAATAACCCAAAAAATCAACGTTTGCATCGATTTGCTTCGCGGTTTGCATTTTTTTGCTTATTGCTCACTACGTATTGCTCAATAGCTCAAACTGTTAAAAGAGTGGAATTGCCCCTGCCGGGCACCAATGAATCTTTTCATACCATTTCGCTGGGTGCAAAAGGGGTGGTTTTAGTTTCTCAACTTTCCAAGAATGCTTTCAATATTCAGAAGTTAAATGCTGATTTAGAAAGAGATTGGTCCATCAACGGTACCATTGAAGAAAATTTAGATTTTGTGAAATCTTCTTACGATGGGCAGTCGATTTATTTGCTGTTCACACGCACCCGCACTGATTTTTATCAAGTCGTAAAAGTTGGCATAGCGGGCTTTATGGAAACGTTTTACCTGACATCGGTGGACCGTTTTCAAATTACGGACTTTCAAACGCTCGGTTATTCGGTATTTATGGCGGGGACTGTTCGGGATGAACCTATGTTGCTTTACACCAATTTGGCTTCTAAACAAAGCAAAGTCCTTCCCGGGGTGACGCAAGCCAACACCGTTATCCAATCGGTTGATATTGATACACTTCACCATTTGGTCAATGTATGCTATGCGGCTCGGAAAGGCCGTGAAATTAAAATGATTTCCCGCACTTTCGATGAGTATGGACAAGCCGTTGGACAGGTAATGGTAGAACCGGAACCCGATTATTCGCTGTTGAACGGACGCCTGTTTATGCTTAACGATTCCACTAAGTTGATGATTGGAACGTACGGTTTTCGGAATATGCAGGGAAATAACAACAGCGCTTCGCAGGGGTTATTTTTGAGTAAAATTGTCTACGACGAAGTGGAGTTTACGCAGTATCACAGCTTTACGGATTTTAAGAATTTCTTCAATTTTATGTCTGACCGCGAGCAGGAACGGATGCAGCGGAAGATTGAACGGAAGAAAGAAAGCGGTGATGATGTCAAATTAAATTATCGATTATTGGTCCACGATATCATTGAACAAAACGGTAACTACCTGATTTCGGGTGAGGTATTTTATCCCGAATACCGCAACAACAACAACGGTCCTTACGGAATGAGTTCTTGGTGGGGCTCGCCGGTCATGTCGCCTTTGGGTTGGGGAGGAATGGGAATGTATCCTTCCATGGGTCTTTGGAATCCTTACTATTGGGATCCTTTTTACGGAGCCCGTCGTATGAACAATGGTCAGGTATTCAACGGTTTTATTTATACGCACGCCATTGTGGCAGGCTTTACGGCCAAAGGAGATTTGTTGTGGGATAATTCACTTCCTTTCGATAATGTCCGCAGCATGGAGTTGAAAGAGAAAGTGCGGGTTAAACCTAACGAAGACCAAACCGTGTCGATGTTTTATAGCAACAGAGGCACGATAAAAGCCAAAGTGTTTGACAAAGATAAAGTGTTGGCCGACACTCAGCCCATACCCATCATGACGGCTGATATGAGTGACCGTGTGCGCCAAACGACAACGGATGAAGTGTTGTACTGGTACGACAACTATTATTTAGCTTTTGGTTACCAACGAATTACCAGCGGTGACGGTCGTAGGAATGTATTTTATTTGAATAAGATTTCGTTTTAAATAGCCCATTGTTCACATACAATAGACTGAATTCACAACGGTGCTGTTGGTTGCTGATTTGCAACTGACAGCACCGAACTATTTAAAAAGCGATTACTTTTGTATCGGGACCTTAAACGGTTCCACTCTCCACTTTAACCTTTTGAAATGCAATTACTGACACCTCTACACTGGAAAGAATACGAATTGATTGATAGTGGTAATTTTGAAAAATTAGAGCGGTTTGGCGCGTATGTGTTGGCTCGCCCCGAGCCACAGGCGATTTGGGATAAGTCGCTTTCCGAAAATGAATGGAAGCAAATGGCGCAAGCCTATTTTGTGCGTGAAAAAAACTCGCCCGAAAAAGGCGAGTGGAAACTCACGAAAGGAATGCCCGAAAAATGGTGGACGTACTACCGCTACGCAGGCTTGAATTTGAGTTTAAAATGCTCGTTGACTTCTTTTAAACACGTCGGTATTTTTCCTGAACAGGCTGCTAATTGGGATTACTTGGAAGAAAAGTTAAGTGCTCTGCCCGTAGAGAAGCCTACCGTGTTAAACCTGTTTGCTTACACAGGAGCAGCTTCAGTAGCTGCTCGGCAAGCGGGTGCAGATGTGACACACGTGGATTCCATCAAACCCGTCGTGACTTGGGCGCGCGAAAACATGGAAGCCAGCAATTCTGACAACATTCGTTGGATGGTAGAAGACGCGTTTAAGTTTGTACAACGCGAAGTGCGACGGGGTAAAAAATACAATTGCCTTATCTTGGATCCTCCTGCTTATGGCCGTGGCCCTGCGGGAGAAAAGTGGGTGTTGGAAGAGCAACTCAACGACTTACTGAAATCCTGTGCCGAATTGTTGGATGAAAAAAACTGTGTCTTTATTCTCAATTTATATTCCTTGGGCTTTTCAGCTTTGATGGCCGAAAACTTAGTAGCCGACCGATTTGGGGCTGTTCCCAATGCCGAGAGCGGCGAATTGTACCTGCCCGACCGCGCGGGGCGTAAATTGCCTTTAGGAATTTTCTTTCGCTTTGCGAGTGTTTAACTACTGCCCCGTCAGTTGTTTTCTACATCTGGCAGGGCAGTGTTTTTTTACTTAATCTTCACTTTTGTGGCTCCGTAGCCAAATTTTTCCTTCTGAGCATCTTCAAAAAATTTCACGTTTTTGTGTTTGCTCATGCGGCGGTGGAGTTCCATTCGTAACACGCCGTTGCC
The DNA here is from genome assembly GCF_027484545.1 of Runella sp. Taxonomy (GTDB): domain Bacteria; phylum Bacteroidota; class Bacteroidia; order Cytophagales; family Spirosomataceae; genus Runella. The sequence goes on from NZ_JAIXST010000044.1 coordinate 7,232, forward strand.
TACGCCGTGGATAAACGTAATCTCGTCCATGCCGCTGGCGATGGCTTTTTCCAATTGAGTTTCAAAGGCATTCAGTTGAATTTCTACCATTTGGGTATTGCTCAACTTCAGAAAATCGCGGGTGAGTTTTTCGATGTGCAGGTCAATGACTGAAGCAGGTCGTTCAATTTTGGAGGGAGTGGTAGGTTCCGGTTCATTTTTTTCAAACATCTTTTCCATCAATGTTTGAGCATTGAGCGGCTCCTCAATTTTTTCGTCGGCATCAAGTTGGAACAGATAGGCGTCTTTGTCGAGAAGTGGCGCTTTACGTTTGTTTTTGAAAAATGTATTAGCTCGAAACTTCAGCCGTTTGCTCAAAGGAGCACGTTCGGGAGCAAAACCTATGGTAAAATACAGGCAATTGAACACAAATGTTCCCCAATCCTCGAAGTCCTTGATCAGTAAGTCCTGTACTTTCAGGCTGCTTTTAGCTTTCAACATTCCGCCCGAAAGGCCGCGTTGGTGGCGCTCGGTAGGCATGGTAAGGGTATAGGGTAAATCCCAATCGGTGTTATTAACCAAATGCAATACTAATTCGCGGTCGTTGAGCGGGACGAATGCCATGAAAATGCCTTTTTCAGCCTTAATTCCCGTTGGACGAGTTTCGGTAGCTTTTTCGGTAGGCTTTGCGCTTGCCTGTCCACGGAAAGCTTGTGCTTCCTGGGCCGATACGACGGCCAATTCACGCTTCATGACGGGTACACGAAATCCGTCTTCTATTTCAACTTCAATTACATTGTTGGGCAAAATGCGAGTAACAATGCCTGCTTCTTTGGAATGTACAAATCTAACTTTATCGCCTACGTTCATTTTGGTATACTGCGTTGTCTAATTCCGTCGTCACTGATGACGGTAAAGTGAAATTCAAATGGATGAAAACCTGTTTCTTGTAAGTTTAATAAAATTTGAGCGGGAGCTTCGGGATGAAATTGGGGAAGTCTGAAATATATGACCCCGATTGGGCGATACCCTTCTTTGAATATTAAGGTTCCAAAATCACTGTCAAAAGTAAGTATAAGTCGATGCTCGTTAATGGCGAATTCAATTACTTTAAAATCTTCTATACTTGGATTTTCTATTGAAATATGCTTAATGTCCCAGTTTTTAGATGCTAATAACTTAAAAGAAGCCATTGGGAAATTTTCGTCAGCTAACCATTTCATGAAGCCTGTTTTAACGGATAAGTAGGTAAGTATAATAGACCATCCTTTGCCATTTGGAGCATAAATGTATATACTGCTAATAAAGATTCGTGCGTTAGTCGAGGGTAATTCTCAAGAATCATTTGTTCTGTCCAACCATCACTTAATCGCTCAAGGATAAACTCAACTGATAACCGGGTTCCTTTAATGACAGGTTTTCCGTTTAGAATCAGAGGGTCTGCGTGTATATGGTCTTGCCAATTCATTTTACTAATAGTTTTTTACAAATTTATCTAATTTTCGGCGAACTCTAATCAATTGCCCTATTTGATTAATATCAAAGTCTCCTTTTACAGATAACGACTTTGCCTCCTAATAGTTCCCGAATGGCAGTACCGGCAGCCACGGTTCATAGCTAAATAATAAAGGCTGCCGCAATTGTTGCGACAGCCTTTATCTTTATTCGGACTCCTCGTTTCTCGCTCCTCAGGTCTATTAATAACGATATAGTTCTGATTTGTAAGGTCCTTCTACCGTTACACCGATGTAATCAGCTTGTTCTACGTCCAAAGTTTCCAATTTGGCACCGATGTGAGCTAAGTGAAGTTTAGCCACTTTTTCGTCCAAATACTTAGGAAGGATATATACTTGTTTTTCGTATTTGCCCGGGTTGGTGTACAACTCGATTTGCGCCAATGTTTGGTTACAGAAAGAGTTTGACATTACAAACGACGGGTGACCCATCGCACAGCCTAAGTTCACCAAACGACCTTCGGCCAATACGATGATTTCTTTTCCTTCTACTGTATACAAATCCACTTGTGGTTTGATTTGTATTTTGCTGTCGCCGTGCGTTGAGTTCAACCAAGCCATGTCGATTTCGTTGTCGAAGTGGCCGATATTACATACAACCGCCTTGTCTTTCATGGTTTTGAAGTGACGTGGCTTGATGATGTTGATGTTACCGGTTGCAGTTACAAAGATATTGGCGCGAGTAGCGGCTTCGTCCATCGTTACGACTTCAAAACCGTCCATCGCTGCCTGAAGCGCACAGATTGGGTCGATTTCGGTCACCAATACGCGGCAACCTGCCCCGCGAAGTGATTCGGCCGAACCTTTACCTACGTCACCATAACCGGCAACGACGGCTACTTTACCGGCCAACATCAAGTCAGTAGCACGACGAATCGCGTCTACCAATGACTCTTTACAGCCGTATTTGTTATCAAATTTAGATTTTGTTACCGAATCGTTTACGTTGATGGCAGGAAGATACAATGTTCCGTTTTTCATACGCTCGTACAGGCGGTGAACACCGGTTGTCGTTTCTTCTGACAAACCGCCGATACCCGCTACTAATTCAGGATACACGTCAAACACCATGTTGGTTAAGTCACCACCGTCGTCCAAAATCATGTTAAGTGGCGCGCGCTCTTCACCAAAGAAAAGTGTTTGCTCAATACACCAATCAAACTCTTCGGCAGTCATGCCTTTCCACGCATATACTGAGATACCCGCTGCTGCAATAGCTGCTGCTGCGTGATCTTGAGTTGAGAAGATATTGCAGGAAGACCAAGTTACTTCTGCGCCCAATGCTGTAAGGGTTTCAATCAAAACGGCCGTTTGAATGGTCATGTGCAAACATCCTGCGATGCGTGCGCCTTTCAAAGGCTTTGATTCACCATATTCAGCACGAAGCGCCATCAAACCTGGCATTTCGGCTTCTGCCAAACGCATTTCTTTGCGGCCCCAATCGGCCAATGTGATGTCTTTTACTTTGTACGGTACGTACGTTCCAGTTGCTGTTGACATTTTGTATCTTAAAAATTAAACTTGTTTGCTGTGTTAGAATGATTCTCTAATTCTGATACAAAATTAACAGGTAATTGAATGAGAATTGTACTTTTTAGGGTAAGAAAATAGACGGTTCTTCTAAAAAAAGATATTTTTTGGCATAATAACGGGTATAATACCCATTATTTTAGATAATACATTATAAATAGGTGGTATTTGTAGATATTTTATCTAAGTCGATAAATGCAAAAATAATGGTATTATCCCGTGTTATGGGTTAGGCATTCGGCATTTTTATAGTTGTTGTACCTTCCAAATTTACCCCTTTCATTAGAAAAATTTTGACAAAATCGAAACTATCTAAGCAAGAACTTTTCGATTTTTCAATCCATTTATTTCAAAAAGTTACCGTTGTCCCCGGTTTCACACTTTCATCAGAAATAGTGGAAGAAGCCTATAATTGGTGCGGAACTATTGACCCTAAAGATGTTTTATAGGTAGCTTTGACATTACAACTCGCCGGCTCAAAGTTTATTACTCGTGACAGTATTCTGCACAACGGCTTAAAGGCAAAAGGTTTCGATAACGTCGTAATGTTTCACGAAGTATTTGGAAGCAGACTTCGTAAACCCCTAAAAATCCACATCCAACCCCAACAACCGCTGTAAGTCAAGCAAAGCAGGATTTCTTTCGGCGAGGGCGTTGAATTTTTCCTGGGGGGTGTAGGGGTTACGTTTTACTTCGTTGGGGGCAATACGGTGCGTGATTTGGATTTCACGGTTTTGAAGATTTCGGCGTAAATAGCCGAGCAATTGTGGTTTTACTTCGTTGAGCAATGTTTCCTGGTGGAGATTATCCAATACCAACTCAATCGTCGTTCCTTCCAGTTTAAACTCCCGATTGAGCATGATTTGCTCGCTGACTCCGCCGCCTTTCTGTTCCCGTAAGCGCGAGAAAGCTTCCCACGTTTGGTTCAACTCTTCCAAGGAAAACGGCTTGTCCGTCGTCCAAGTCAGCGATTCAGGTTCAGGGGTGGCGGGTGTAGCTGTTTTGACGGGTTCGGGCGTAACTACCACGGAGGCATTGAGATTGACCGTAGAGCGAAGTTTTCCCAAATTTCCATTATTGGAGGCGTTCTGGTAGGTAATCGTCGGCTCATTGGTCATGGACTGTTGAGCAGCAACAGGTGACTGGGGAGTAACCCCTCCCTTCTCACTCCTGGCTTCTGACTCCCGGCCACTCCTCCCTTCTACATTAGGCTTTTTTTTTTCGTCTTCCGCGAGGGCGTTCAAATCCAGTACGTCAGTGAGTTTGGCGAGTTTCATCAGGCACAACTCCACGTGCAGGCGCTGCTGTTTGGCGGCTTTGTAATTGATATCGCACTGACTTCCTACGCTCAAGGCCGACAACAAAAACGAAATAGGAGATTTAGCCGATTGGTCAATGTATTTGTTTTTGGCCGTTTCCGATACTTCCAGGAGTTGAACGGTAGAAGGGTCTTTGGAAACCAACAAGTTACGGAAGTGTTCCAGCATCCCGATGACAAACAAATGCCCGTCGAAGCCTTTTTTGAGTACTTCGTTGAAAATCAGCATACTCTTCGACAAATCGCCCGCCAAAAGTGCATCCGTCAGACGGAAATAGTAATCGTAATCAAGGATGTGCAGGTTTTCGAGAACGTCTTTGTAGCGAACCGTTCCGTCGGTAGAAAACGTGACGTTCAAATCAAACATCGAGAGCGCATCGCGCAAACCTCCGTCGGCTTTTTGGGCAATGAGTTCTAAGGCTTCCCTTTCGGTTTTCACACCCTCTTTTACGGCAATTTGCTCGATATGGTCGGCGATGTCGCGCGGCTGAATCCGGTTAAAATCGAATATCTGACAGCGCGACAAAATCGTCGGTAAAATCTTGTGTTTTTCCGTCGTTGCCAAGATAAAAATGGCGTAGCTGGGCGGTTCTTCCAAGGTCTTCAAAAATGCATTGAAAGCCGACGACGACAGCATGTGGACCTCGTCTATGATGTAGATTTTGTACTTGCCCGTTTGAGGCGGGTAGCGCACTTGGTCAATCAAATTACGAATATCATCTACGGAGTTGTTGGAAGCCGCGTCCAACTCGTGCACATTAAACGACGCATTATTTTGAAAAGCCACGCACGAATCACACTCTCCGCACGGCTCTATTTCATCGGTAAGACTCTGACAGTTAATGGTTTTCGCCAAAATACGTGCATTGGTCGTTTTGCCTACCCCGCGCGGGCCGCAAAACAAAAATGCCTGTGCCAAGTGATTGGTGCGAATCGCGTTTTTGAGGGTAGTTGTAATGTGTGACTGTCCAACAACCGTATCAAATGTAACGGGGCGATACTTCCGAGCCGATACCACAAAATTTTCTGCCATGGTCGCAAGTTAGCAAGACAACGGCTGAATTCAAACAGAAAAAAAAAGGCGGGTCGTTAACTAAAAAATTATCAGGATGTTATCCATAAAAACTTAACTTTGGTATAAAATAACCGGCTATGAAAAAACGAATTTTACTCCTTGCTTTTATCACCCATTTCGGGTATTTGTACGCCCAAAATTACGAAAATCGTCCCGCTCCCGATGATGCACCTCGGAAGCTGAGGCACATGGCTTCGCTCTCGTTGGTGGCGGCAATTCCGCAGGGGCTCTTTCGCGACCTTAACAATCACGTCGGATTCGGCCTCCGTGGCAATGTGACTACCGCCGTCAGGCACTTTCCGATTCAAATCGGCTTCGACGGCGGGTACATCACGCAGCAAACTGCCCGGAGAGAATTCAAAAACGGCAACGCCACTTTTCAGGATCGCTATAAAGTAAAAGCAAACAGCAATGTAGTTTCGCTGGGATTTACGGCGCGTTTTGACCCATTTGCCCACCAACGTCATTTGCCTGTTCAGCCATTCATTGACGGTACGGTGGGAACCAATGCGTTCTTTTCTTCCGTTGAAACAGCCTATTATGACAACGGTGAATGGAATAGCAAAAACACGAATACAAAACCCCGATGGGCTTATATGTACGGTGGGTCAGTGGGCGTTGGGATTCCCGTAGGCAAGCAGATGCGCATTGAAGTAAAAGGGTCCTATTATTTCGGCGACCGAACCAAATACAAGACTGACCCCGTGATTGATGCACTCGGTACGGTAGAGTTTACAGAGAAAAAATCGGAAACGACCATGTTAATTCCGCAAATCGGACTCAATTGGCTATGGTAAACAAGGCTTTTTGTATTCGTAAAAATTACCAAAACTGAAAGCGACAACTTTGAATTCATAACGGGGAAAAAGTGTTCATCCCGAAGAGAAGTTAAAATCCCACCATAATGATTGAAACATTTAAAAGAAACTGGAAAAGTTATCTCATAGAGGCATGGACATTGGGTATGTTGATGGGCGCTATTTGTCTTTTTGTCATCTTAATGGAGCACCCCAGCGTTGGCTTAAACCAAAAAATTACTTCCGCGTTTTTACGACGCTTGCTGATTGCCTTAGGAGTAGGAATCACTGTTTGCTTGGTCATTTATTCTAAGTGGGGTACAAAAAGCGGTGCTCACATGAATCCTGCCTTTACCTTAGCCAATTATCAGTTGAATCGAATTTCGCTCACCGATGCCGTTTTCTATATCATATTCCAATGTTTGGGGGCAGTACTCTTTATGTATCTCCTTAAATGGTTGGCCTTTGACTTCATTGAGCATCCCAATGTTACGTATGCCGCCACTGTTCCGGGCCATCAGGGAATAGCGGTTGCCTTCGTAGCTGAGGCAATTTTAGCCTTTGTTCTTTTTGGCACTGTACTCATTATAAGCAACAGCAAATTAGCAACTTATACGGGCTACGCTGTCGGTTTTCTGGTCTTTTTATTCATTGTTTTTGAAGCTCCTCTGTCGGGTATGAGTATCAATCCGGCGCGAAGTCTGGGTTCAGCCATTCCTTCCCATATTTGGACGTCTTTTTGGGTGTATTTGGTCGCTCCCGTCGGCGGAATGCAATTGGCGGCTTATTTATACCGAAGATGGTACCTCAGCCAAACGGGGGAATGCAGAAGTATTGACTGTTTTATGAGTGGCAAACAACACCAAAACGCCGTTTATTACGTAACTCAGTGGTTTGAAAAAAAGCAAACCGGGGAATTAGATACCCACGTGAATAAAATAGCCGACAACTAAGTTCTTATAACTTGCTCACTTCATCGCCTACCCGAATTGTACCTTCCTGAATAACCTTGGCGGTAATGCCTCCGTGCCCGCGCATGGCATTGTAGCCGCCTACACCAAAGTGTTCTTCCATGCGGCTGCACGGTTGACACAATCCCGTCATTTCTAAAATCACATCTCCAATTTGAATACGGTGGTCTTTGAGTGCCAATAGGTTGATGCCTTTCACCACGATATTCCGTCGGGTCAGCGCCGGGTCGATGGATTCTTTTCCCAAATAAGAAGCTACGGCGTCCAGATGCTCTGCCTGAATCAACGTAACCTGACGCTTGCTGTCGGCAGTACCTTTGTAACGATCGCCTTCCAATCCCTTCCCGATGTGCGCATAAGTTTCCGTCACCGACTGCATGGGTTGGCGAGACGCAGGCCGAACCTGTATCAAAACCACTTCGCCTGCCTGCGAAAAATGGCTCATGAGTTCTTTGAGGGGTGATGGGTCTGTAAACATTTTAGATTGTTTTAATTGGAATGATGGTTATTGAAGGACGTTACAAACGCACATCAAATTAATTCCACTTTCACTAAGCCTTTCAACCCCGAATAATCTACTGCGCTACTGTATAAATAATCTTCGGGATTTCCCACAATTTCCTGTCGAACAGGATTTTCATGAATATAATTCAGCTTTTGTTCAATAAAGCGATTGCTTTCCAATAGAACAGGGTGATTTCCGTCTTGCCAAACCTTGAATTGTTCCGCTCTCCGTGTTCGATACGCCTCAAAGCCAAACTTATCCAAGAGCCAATCTCGGCGGCTTTCTTCCCTTGTTTGGATAGTGTCAATAATGGCCTTTGAAGTATATTTCTTAAAATCCCGAAGAAAACCTGACATCGTTTGCGGCTCTTCTATACGAGCCATTAAATGCAAATGATTGGACATTAACACCCAGGCAAACACCACTAACCCTTTTTTCTCAGTACAATAATTGAGCGATTCAACAATAATGTGCTTGTATTCTTTACGAGTAAAAATATCAATCCAATGAACCACAGTCATTGTCAGGAAATAAGCAGCCTGTTGGTCATCAATAAAGTAACGGTCTCGGGCCATTGTTTTGAATTATTTTAGTAGCATCTGTGCGTTACAAACGCACAGCTCGGATGTTCGCGCTGTAAGCGCAAACCAACATTTTTGTTAGTTTGCGTTTGTAACGCAAACCCCTGAGAAGTGCGTTTTCAACGCACGTAAAAAAACTATTCAGGATTCAGAAAATCCTTACAACAGCTAATCAAATCAGGAAAAAAAGCGCGAAAATAGGCTTCATAAACCGACTCATGCAGAAACAATTCTTCGCTTGCTTTTTCTATACCTTTCAAAAATGAAAACCGTTGCGACATTCCGTTAAACGAACGACTCATTCCTTCCCTAAACTGATAATTATACAGCCAATCGTATTTTCGCATCGAATCGACCAAAGAAAGTGACTCTTCGGGTAGAGTCGAACGGTTTTTTAGTAGTACGGCATAAATATGCTCCGTAAATTCTTTCAACGGCTGCGCGTGATAGTCCGCAAAATGCTTGGCCAGAAAATAGTCAAAATACATATCCATAATGATGCCTCGGTATTTCCCAAAACTCGCGGGAAGCGACTGACGACATTCTTGGCCAATGGGATGTGTATCGGTAAATGAATCTATTTGGCGGTGCAGTAAAATCCCCTCTTTGATGGCCTCGTTGTAGCGGGCATTTCGGGGGTGATTGAGTCGTCCTCGGGCAAAATCTCCCAACAAATTACCTACAATGAGCGGTTCTTGGTCAAAAGACAAATAAAAGTGAGCCAGATAATTCATTTGTGATTAGTGATTGGTGGTTTAGTGATTGGCAATTTACTGCCCACTGAATACCGCCGAATGATGCCTCTCAACCTGTACACCGAATTTGCGTAAAAATTCTACTCCTTCATCTATCCCGATTCCTTTGTAGGCTGCATAAGAATTTAAATAAATCACCCGCTTGATTTTCATGGTGTATATCACCCGCGCACAGGCAATGCACGGTGACAGTGTTACGTATAAGGTCGTTCCTTCCAAATTGGCCCCGTTTTTGACTGCGTACAAAATAGCGTTTTGTTCGGCATGAAGTGCCAAAGAACAACTTCCTTTGGAATCACGCGGGCAACCGTGCTCAGGGAATTCTTCGTCGCAATTGTGCGTTCCTGACGGTGGACCGTTGTATCCGATTGAAATAATCCGTGTATCTTTGGTGAGGACCGACCCTACCTGTGCTTTGATACAGTGCGAGCGCCGCGACAGGTTTTGGGCCAATTCCATAAATATATCGTCAAAGGCAGGTCGTTTTTGGGAATTCATACGTTTGTAGCAGGGCGTGTTGCCTTTAAAGTTTTTTTAGATAAGTGTCAATTGTGGGAATACAGGCCGCAAAGTAACGAAAAGAACAGGTATGAAGTACAGTCCGAGAGTAATTATAGGTGTCCTTTTTATCATGCTGAACGCATCTTCTCTCCTTTTTTCCCAAACCCAAACCATCACCCTCAAGTCTGAACGACTGAAGGTGCAACCTAAAGGTTTTTACATCGCCGAGGTGATTGACAGTCGCCCCATTACGACAAATATCGGCAAGGTTTGGAGTCGTCCGCAACCCCTAACTGCGGTATTGCAAGGCGGTACTTCCAAAGGGATTGAGGCATTTTTGAATCGAAATTTTAATCCTTCCAAAACCGATAGCCTTACCCCTATTGTTCTAACCATCAAAGAATTACGCATCAGCGAGATGCTCACGCCAGCTAATCGCGTAGATGGAGAAATCAAAATGGTTTTGGGCTACGAAACCTACCGAGAAGGTCGGCGGGTGTATCTCACGGGCGGCAACGCGACCACTACTTACACTCGGGCGGGAATTCCTCCCGAAGAGATGGTGGAACCCCTGATTCGGAAGTTGTTGGAAAACGAAATGAAGGGATTTAACGATTGGTTTGCCAAAGGAATCAAAACCTCTGATTTGTTGGTCAAACAGGTAAAACTCATTTTTGAAGAAGACTCCACGCTCGTTTCCGACGGCGATACCGTATATTATCATTCCAACCGACCCCTGACCTGGAAAGACTTTTTGGGCGCCCCGGCCGTGATAAGTCGCTGGGCGGCTCAGGTATTTACGAGTTTTGGATTTGAAGCGCGTTCCACGGTCAGTAACCGAGTATTGGAACTCCGTGTTCGGACCAAAGTATGGATTGACAAAACCATTTCGTGGGGACGGGCAGACTCCAAAAATGACTACGTACTCGACCACGAACAACTCCATTTTGACATCACACGTCTAACCGCCGAACGGTTTAAGCGACACCTACGCACCATGACTTTTTCGGTTGAAGATTACAGTAGTGAGCTACAATACCAATACATTGAGTTTTACCGACTGCACAGCCAACTTCAAATGCAGTACGACGACGAAACAAGTCACGGAATCAACCGTCCTGCTCAAGCTCAATGGGTCAAAAAAGTACGGGACGAATTGCGGAGTTATGGAGTGAAACCCGCTCGGCAATAGATTTCCTTAACGTCTATTTCGCAGACACCACTTCAATATCAAACACCAAAGGAGAATTGCCCGGAATGTCAGACCCTGCGCCTCTTGAACCATAACCTAACGAAGAAGGAAAAATAAGCGTAGCGCTTTCACCCACTTTCATTTTGGCAATCCCTTCGTCAAAACCTGCCACGACCTGCCCCAGGCCCAAATTGAAGTTGAAGGTACCCGAATCAAAACTTTTATCAGACAGGAGTCTCCCAGCATATTTTACGGTTATAATTTGACCCACTTTCAGAACTGCTCCCGTCGCATTGGGCTTGGTAAGAATATACCGTAAACCGCTGGCCGTTTTCTCCGTAATTGTTAAATTTTTGCTTTTGATGTAGTTTTCTATTTGTTGCTCTTCAGTGCCGGAAACTTCCTGTTCTTTATTACACGCTACCATCATCACTGAAAGGATAACTACTGCTAACAGACTTACTTTTGACATACCACGTACGGATTGATTGTTAAATTTATTTAAGGAGGACAAAGGTAATAATTCATTAAGGCAAATTTTTTATTCTTCCTAATTGTCCTATTTTTACATAAAAATAAGTTTCAAAATGACGGTATATAATCTGTATGATGAAATTGCCGAACTTATAGCAGGACTAAACCCTGATAAGTTAAAAGGCATGAAAGCATCTGAAGAAATGCAACAACGGCTTGAATATTTAATCGAAAGGTCAAAGAATAATCAAATTGATCGAAAAGAGAAAGATGAACTCGATCACTACATTGTTTTAGAGCGACTTATCCGATTGGCAAAATTAAGAGCCTCAAAAAGATTAGCTGCATGAGCCGTTATGTGGCTGATTCTTTACGTAAGTTAGTAGCTGAAAGAGCCAATTTTTGTTGTGAATATTGCCTTCTCCCCGCCGAAAATTCCTACTTTGGCTTTCATATTGAACACATAGTAAGTTTGAAACATGGTGGAAAAACCGAAGCGGACAATCTTGCCTACTCCTGCCAAATATGCAATCTGAATAAAGGCACAGACCTCGGCACCTATTTAGATAACCCTCTGAACTTAATTCGTTTCTTTAACCCAAGAATTGATAATTGGCAGGATCATTTCGAAATTCTATCAAGTGGTCTTTTACGGGCAAAAACGCAAATAGGAGAAGCTACTATCAAGATTTTAGACTTGAATCACCCTGATTCTATTATTGAACGACTTGAAATGATTTAACCTATGCAGATTATTAATTCAACCCTCCAAGATTTATCGGCCATCATGAGCCTCTATGACGAAGCCATTGCGCATCAAAAAGCCGTTAGCGACTTGGTTTGGAAAGGGTTTGACGAGGAAGTGGTCGTTAATGAAATCAACGAAAACCGTCAATGGAAAATCATGATGGAAAACGAAATTGCCTGCGTTTTTATGACGGCTTACAATGACCCCGCCATTTGGGACGAAAAAGACAGGGATTCAGCCATTTATGTTCATCGTATAGTTACCAATCCAACATTTCGAGGAAAAGGCTTTGTTCAAATCATCACGGATTGGGCAATGGATTATGCTCGCTCCAACAACATTGATTTTGTAAGGCTTGATACATGGCAGGACAACGCCAAACTGCACCAAATCTACCAAAAGGCAGGTTTTACGTACGTAGGTATCAAGTCAATCACTCCCACAAAAGACTTACCAAAACACTATTGGGGAACAAAATTAGGACTGTTTGAAATCAAAATTTCGGCGCTGTAGTTGCGGGTGCAAGCACCCTGCAACGGCAAAATTTCAAACCTTAAATAAAAAATTGGCTTTGTTGAATGGTGGGTCCCGATAAACGTGTGCATACATTACTATTTTATGCAGCGCTTTTTTTAGCATACCAAAGTTATTCGGCTTTTTTAAATACCCATTTGCCCCACTTTGGAACGTTTCCTCAATGTCTTTTTCAGAGGATGAAGTTGAATAAATAGTAACTACAATCTCTTTTAATCTTTCACTTTGTCTTATTTCTTTCAAACATTGCAACCCATTTTTTCGAGGCATATTCAGATCCAGAAAAAGCAAGTAAGGCATCGGAGTTTCTTCTTTGCTGAGGTAATCCATTAATTCCACTCCATCTTTCACAGTATATACACTCGTTTTTAATTTTAATTCATCCAATGCTTCAGAAAAGAGTTGACGGTCGTCTTCATCATCATCTGCAATAACTATGGTTAGGGGGGGGGTATTCATCTTGTTTTTTCTTAGTTAAAGGGAAAGTAAATATCAAATTTGGCTCCCTTGTTCAGTTCACTTGTAGCAGTAATGACTCCATTGTGGTTTTCCACTATTTTCTTTACAATGGCAAGCCCCATTCCTGTCCCTTTGTATTTTTCTCTTCCATGCAGGCGTTGGAACACTTCAAAGATTTTTTCGCTGTATTCGGGCTCAAAACCTATTCCATTGTCAGAAACAACGATATGGCAATATTTTGCTTCCCGCAGCCCTTTTTCGGGCCAATCCGACGGCAACTCACTTTCCAATTCATCCCCTTGCACCACATTGCTTTTTATCTGTATGTGAGGCGGTGTATCCGAATTTGAAAATTTGAGTGCATTACTGATGAGATTATGAATAAGTTGGCGAAACTGAAAAGGAATTATATTAACGACAGGGAGGTCAATGGTTTCAATGGTTGCCTGTTTTTCGTCAATTGTTTCTTTCAAATCGGCTATTATTTCGTTAACAATGGTGTTCAGGTTTGTTCTCTTAAATTTTCTCACTTCATTGTTTGTCCGGGAATAGTTAAGTAAATCGTCCAAAAGTGTTTGCATTCTGACCGCCGCATTCTGCATTTTTTTGAAGTAACTTTTACCATTATCCGTTAAATTTTCATAGTCTTTTCCGACAATCCGCGAAGCAAACATTTGAATACTTCTGAGCGGCTCCTGCAAGTCATGACTGGATATATAATTTAAGGATTCCAATTCTTTGTTCGCAACGATTAATTCACTGGCCCGTTTTTCTTTTTCTCCGTTTTGAAAGAAAAGTTCTTTGTTGGCAATGACCAATTCGGCGGCCCGTTTTTCCTTTTCTCCGTTTTGGAAGAAAAGTTCTTTGTTGGCAATGACTAATTCAGCCGCTCTTTTTTCTTTTTCTCCGTTTTGGAAGAAAAGCTCTTTGTTGGCGATGACCAATTCCGCGGCCCGTTTTTCCTTTTCTCCGTTTTGAAATAGTAATTCTACGTTGGCAATAACTAATTCTGCAGCTCTTTTTTCTTTGTCTTCATTTTCAAAAACGAGTTCTTTATTGGCAATAATCAGCTCTGCGGCCCTTTTTTCTTTTTCTCCATTTTGAAAAACGAGTTCATTATTTGCAATGACCAACTCTGCAGCCCGTTTTTCTTTCTCTTTATTTTCATAAATCAGCTCGATATTCGCAATGACTAATTCAGCCGCTCTTTTTCCTTTTTCTACGTTTTCAAAAAGAAGCTCGTGTTGTAGATTTTGTGTATTATGCAGTTCGGTATTTATCCTGAAATAGGAAACTAAAAGCATCAGTAATGCGCACACAGACAGCACAGTGAGAAAAAATGGGGTTTTAAACGAAAGCTGTGTATAATCTTTAGTACGAAGTGTCAGAAGTTGGTTTTCTGCCTTTCTCATCACTTCAATGTGATGCTTCACGTAGGCTATTTTTTTTGCTTCCTCGATACTGCCGACCTTATCATACTCCGGTACTTTTCCTGCGGAAGTGTTTTTTATGTTTACCAATCCCTCAACTATAGCCAAGTTCAATTTTTTAAGGTTTTGGATTTGCTCCGGATTATCTTTTAATAAACTATCCAGTAAATGCTGTTCAACCTTGAGGCTATTTAAAGCTAAATCTCTTTTTTCGAGCATCACTGCTTCGCCAGACAGGAGATAGCCGCGGTGTTCGCTTTCCGCTTCCAAAAGAGAGGATGAAAGTTTTTGCAGCGATTGATTCACCTGATTAGTATGATTCACCCAATTGGAAATATCAATTAGATTTTTTATTTGAAAGAATAAATAGATAGAAAGTCCGACCAGAAAAATGGTAGTTATCACATAAATAAGTCGGACTTCTAAAAGTGAATGTCTGTTTTTCTTCATAATAGCTACTTTTTAACAATCGAAATGGCTCATTTCCTGCAATGTACCACTTAAATACCGCCTTTGTTGGTTCGGCATCCAACTATTATGACCATTTACCGTATTGATATATACGATTGCCGATTATTATCTCCAAATAGGGGCACTCTTACGTCCAATAAGCAAAAAATTACCTTTTGCTTCAATGCCCGACAGGGTACAGAAAATCTCAAAATCTCTTGAAAAATTAATTCTTTCCGTTATTTTTGTTTAGCTATATCGGCACCCCACAAATATCCACCCATTGACGAGTAAATTTCTGTGATTGAGGTGTTTATCTTCGTGGTATCAAACAGTACCTAATCCCCACATAAGCGATGAAAAAGTGGTATCTGTTCTTCTTCATTTTGGCCTCAGCCGGAAGGCTCCTTGCCAATTCAATCCTCATTCCGATGGACGATAAACAGTCCAATCACCTCAAAGCCTACGGCGTGGCTTATTGGGAACTCAAAGCCGACCAAGAGTTAGATTGGTTGCTCAATTACCGAGGTGGGAGTTTCCTGATGAAGTATTCCACCGCGTTGGAAAAAGAATGCCGGCTCCGCGATGTGTCTTTTGATGTGATTTCGGACGCTACTACCAATTCCATTCTCAAATACGTCACCAATCCCGACGTAAACATGGATGCCGTAAAGCTCCACAAAGCCGCCAAAATCGTAGTGTACAGTCCTATTAAAGTCAGCAGCGCCTCTTTTGAAGACACCGACGCCGTGCTTTTGGTGCTCAAATACGCCGAGATTCCCTTTGAAATCGTGTATGATGAGGAAATCATGAAGGGAGATTTGTCCAAATACGATTGGCTGCACCTTCACCACGAGGACTTTACGGGGCAATTTGGCCGCAACCGCCGCCGAATGAGCATTGCAGATATTCAGGCGCAGGAAAACATCGCCAAAAAATTTGGTTACAAAAAAGTATCGCAGTTGAAGTTAGACGTAGCCCGTACCATCAAAGGCTTTTGCGCGGGAGGCGGGTATCTGTTTGCCATGTGCTCGGGAGCCGAATCGCTCGACGTAGCCCTGGCCGCTGAAGGAGTGGACATCGTTCCGTCGGTTTTCGACGGCGATGGCGTGGATCCTAATGCGCAGTCTAAATTGGATTTCAGCAAAACGTTGGCCTTTGAAGATTTCAAATTGGAACTCAGCGGCGACGACGATTACCGCGGCGGCGGGATGTCGTTTTCCACCATCAATTCATCATCAGGACAAGGATGGGGTGAAGAAACCAACAGTTATTTTTCCCTCTTTGATTTCTCCGCCAAATGGGACGTGATTCCTGCGATGCTTGTTCAAAACCACGAAGCATTGATTCGGGAGTTTATGGGGCAAACCACGGCCTTCAACAAAAAAACGGTAAAGTCCAGTGTTTTGGTCATGGGACAAAGCAAAGCCTCCGACCGCTATATTTACGGAGAGTTGGGTCGCGGACAGTTTACGTTCTACGGCGGCCACGACCCCGAAGGACAACGCGGCTTTCACCGAATGCCCACCGACCTCAATCTACATCCGCACTCCCCTGGCTATCGCCTGATTCTCAATAACGTGCTTTTCCCTTCGGCTAAGAAAAAGAAACGCAAAACGTAGGGATGAGGTAAAAGGAGAAAGTTAAAAGTGTAAAGAGATAGGGAGGCCGCGTGATATTTTTCCGCGCTGTCTTTTTTATGTCTTTAGAAATACATGGATTATTTTTAGATTAGTTTTGGGAATATGAAAGGTAAGACTGCTGCGATGAACTGTAAAATTTTTGTAAATTTGAGGTTATAATTAAGTTATTTAAAAAATGAAAATATCGCTAAAGAAATATTCATCCTATTTCGGGTTAATCGAATTTAAAACGAATGTTAGTAATATGTCACTTATTAATATTCGCGAAAATGACATAATTACTGCTTTCATTAACTTTGAAGAAAATATCAATCCCTATTTACAACTTAGATAATGACGAATGGAATTTAATTCTTGACCATGCTTTTGCAAATTGTTTTTTTATAAACATTAATTCAGATGGTCTCGTTAATTTCGCTGAAGGTGACGAAGATTATGGTCAGTTTTGTTTATATTCCCCAAATGAATTGAACGATTTTGTTAATATCCTACCAATTTTTGGAAACATACAGAATGAAAGCACTAATTTATTTAAAGAGTTTCAACTTGACAAAATAGTTGATCTCTATTTATTATTACCTGGATTCAACACAAATAGCCTTACAAGTATTGATAGCATTTCTAAAGTGCTCCCAAAAGAATTATTTAATAAATTAATGAAAGGGATATTTGACCTTAATGATTTCGCAGAAAATACATATTATTCATTAAATCAATACATTAAAGAAAACTCTTTAACTGACAAACTGGAGTTTATTTCAATTTCAAATATCCCAGTTTTGGTTAATGAAAATTCGACATATATAAATTCTGATTCAGCAATTATAGATATGTTTCCTTATTTAGGCTTTAAAATTAAAAATGAATTTTCAACACAGTTTTTATTTGATTATTTTAAAAATTCAATAGACGGAAAAATACTATTCGAAGAAATAAAAGAATCATTACTAAATCATACACCTTTCAACAAGTTGAAAATTAAAGCGCCTAAAGATAAAATTTCTCAAATAAAATATTCGGCTGCTTTTCGTCTTCAATATGAAGCATATAAATATGACACAAGTAAAATAAGCAATCATATAAACGAGCAAATTAGAGATTTAAAAGAACTTTATAAAGTAAGAAGAAAGGTTGTTCATAAATTTATTCATGATAAAAAAATTTTTAATTTTTTGGACACTTTAAGAAATCCATTGCCGTATAATATCGAAAAGAGCTATAGAAGTTATTTAAGATCGGCTGATGATATTGACAGGTTGACTCTCGGCGGAAAGCTTTACAATCTTATTTTACGTTCAATTATTTTTTATCCATTAGAAGAAATAATTTACTTAGGTTTTGATACAAATGAACCTAATATTTCTGAAATCATTAGAACTATCAAAGACAATAAACCTATTTCAGATGGCACATGGGTTGAGTTATTTAATAAATTGGCAACAGTTATTTATAAAAATGAAAATATAGAACTCAAATATTTTGGCTCATTTATTAGAAAAGTAAACAAAACAATAATTCCAATCTTAAGGGATATGGTTCCACCAAGAAATGATGTTCATCACTATAGAGAACATTTTACTGTATGGCTAAAATTATTGGATAGCAATCTACCAATAATTTTAGACGCTTTTAGAAATGCCTTTTCTGATAGCTTAATTATCCAGATCATTAACCAAAATTATAAAAAAGATGGATTATATATTAAGGCAAAAAAGATTATGGGATATGAAGTTGATATCGAAACCATAGAGTTTAGTACTGCTTTAAATGGCAAATATTTTATAGAAAACGAATTAATAGTTTATAATAAAACTTTGGATTATACTGTTCCTCTTAACAATTTTTTCAAGGTTGAAATTATAAAGAGTGATTCAATTAAGATGGGAATTATTGGGAATTTTATAAATGGTGTTCCAACATTTGATTATTAAGAATCAGAAATAGACATTCAATGTGTACTTCGTATTTACATGAATACGATGGAGGGCTTTGTTGCATGGAGACTAAATAGTGGTAAAGTACAAATATTTAACATAATATATACAATATCAAAAAGAGTTAAGCTCCTCTAATATAGGCTATTTTGGTGTGTAAAAGTCCCGTTTTTGAGTATGTCTTCATATTAAACTCTTTGAGATGCGAACCATGCAGCAAAGCCACTCAAGTATAAAATTTAATAGTTATGTAAAGGATAGCCTAACCCTGAACCCATAACATGAAAAAAACAGCAAAAAAAGTCGTATACGCTATTATTTCGGTAGTGATGGCTGTTGTTATTTTTGGGTTGGTATTGGCCTTTCTTCCAACGAAATCAAAGACAAACCATGCGGGGATTTCGGCCGAAAGAGCCACCGTTTTAAGGCAGAATTTCACAGGCCCTCATCATCTGATTACTACTACTGACGGGGAAACGCTGCTTCTGCGAAGATGGAATCCGGACAGTATTGAACCGTCCAAAAAAGAAATTGCCGTTTTGATTTTTCACGGCATCACGGCCCACAGCGGCGCCTACGATATGGGCGGGAAACCCATCTCAGCAGGCGGATATACGACCTTTGGCTTGGATTACCGAGGGCATGGTTTATCGGGAGGCAACCGAGGTGACAGCCCGGGTAAAGACCAATGGATCACTGATTTAGCCGAGTCGGTCAAGTACATTAAAGGTCTTGGGTTTCCCAAAGTGGTTATCTTGGGGCATAGCATGGGCGTGGCTTCGGCAATATGCGCCGCGAATGCCGTTCCCGATGAGATTTCGGGATTAATACTTCTTTCGGGCGCTTATGAAGGCCGGAAAGGGCTGTCGATACCGCCAACCCTATTTGAAAAAACTAAAATTTTCACAAGTTCTATTTTCCGCCCCTCTTATCAGGCGGTCGAATATTACAGAGATGGCATGACGGTCACCAAAGATTCCCTGTTCAATTTAAGATATACGCTTCGATTTTTAACCATGCTGAACGTCAAAGAACTTCGGCTCCCGAAAAACCTGAATGTTCCGGTATTGGTCGGTGTGGGAGATAAAGATGAGTTATTTGAAGTAGATAAAGTGAAGGATTTCTATAACTTAGTCCCCGGAAATAAAAAGGAGTTTTTAGTGATGAAAAACACGACCCATGCCAAGATTCCGGTGGAAAGTTGGGAACAAGTGGTTGTTTGGCTGAGTAAAACGCACGCCGACGGGCACAAAAAGAACACAGAAACACTTTGAAGAATCAATTATCAAGCAAAACAACAACCAAAAACACAAGTGAAAAAACAACTACTTAACCTCTCTCTTGCGATACTTTTGTGCTCACTGACAGCCCTTGGACAAACCCCCATCAAGCTGACCCAACTCGATAGCAATAAACTCCCCTTTGACATAAAATTGGAAGGAAAAATAAAAAATGCGGTCAGGTGGACGGATAGTTTGGGCGACAATATGGTGATTACGACGGAAACGGGCATTTTTCAAAACAAAAAGTTCAGACATGAAGAAGATGGAAATGATGCCGAACTGTTTGCCTATCACTTCCTCATTTCAAAAGATGAAGCTAAACAAACGTGGAAAGTGTACGATTTTATCAAAGATTGTCCCTTGGACATTGAGGCTTCGTTTATCAAAAATACGTTTCAGGTAACGGACCTGAACAAAGACGGTGTAGCCGAAATTTGGCTCATGTATAAGACCGTTTGCCACGGCGACGTCAGTCCCTGCGATATGAAAATAATCATGTACCAAGGCCCGCAAAAATTTGCCATGCGAGGAAAAAACAAAGTCAAAATTTCGGACCGGGACTATGTAGGCGGAGAGTACAAATTTGACCCGGCCTTTAGCAGCGGACCAAAAGAATTTCTTGAATTTGCCAAAAAGTTATGGCAGAAAAACATCATGCAGACGTGGAGCAAATAAAAGGCTTCTGTATCTTTTTAGACGCAGATACACAAACCATTTGCAGTAATTTTGGAACAGAAAATTTAAAACAGGGATATGCACTTAAAAGATTTCGAGGTTGAACGGTATTTTGCAAAATATGAGTTTACTGCTCAATACCTCTTATCAAGTTCAGACTGTGATGGATACAGTATGAACTACGTTCTAAATTTAGCGTCTGACGTAGAAAAAGAGCACTGGGATACTTTAAAATTGGGCTATACCGAAACCGTAGGAAGTGAACCGTTGCGGCAGGCTATCAAACAGCATTATCAAACCATTGCTCTTGATGAAATAGTGGTATCATCGCCGGGAGAGGCTAATTTCATTTTGATGAATGTGGTGCTGAATGCAGGAGATCATGTCATTTGCATGGCTCCCATGTATCAATCGCTGTATCAGGTTGCCAAAGATATAGGTTGTTTTGTTTCATTTTGGAAACCGGCCAAAACTGAAAATCAATGGTATTATGACCCCGAAGATTTGAAACAATTAATTACCTCAAAAACAAAATTAATTGTCATCAATTTTCCACACAATCCAACCGGTTACAGTCTAACTCCCGCTGAATTTAAGCAAATCACAGAAATCGCACAACAAAACAATATCCTGCTTTTTTCGGATGAAATGTACCGTTTTTTACACCACGATACCGACCAGCAACTGCCTTCCGCCTGCGATTTATACGAAAATGCCATCAGCCTTTGGGGAACAGCAAAAACATTTGGACTTGCGGGATTACGATTAGGGTGGCTTACGTCAAAAAACAAAGAAATCTTAAAAAAGGTGGAGCATTTTAAAGACTACCTTTCGATATGCAACAGTGCCACAAGTGAACTGTTGGGAACGATTGCCATTAACAATATGGCCAAATTTGTCAATCCCAATTTAGAAAAAATCAAGTCAAATATTTTGTTGTTTGAGCAATTCCATCACCGTAACGCCGATTTTTTTGATTTTATAAAACCCAATTCAGGCTCAACCGCCTTTATAAAATTGACCGCAAAAGAGCCCGCCCTGCAATTTGCCGAAAGATTGGTGAAGGATACGGGAATCATGCTTTTGCCATCAGAAACTTTTGAGTATGGTGAATCTCATGCAAGAATCGGTTTTGGACGAGAAAATATGCCCCAAATTTTAGAAAAGTTTGAAGTCTATATCAACAATAACGGGAAACACTACCGGACAGTCTAAACTAAGATGATTAACCAAGACAAGGATGCTCCCCCTTTTACAACAGTCTAAAAACCCACGAATGGAAACCAAACTCCTCAATTATTTTTCCCGAATTATGCCGCTTTCTGAGGAAGAAGCAGCGGCCATTGCGGATACTATGTTGATTCAACGGTACAAAAAAGGTACTGTTTTGCTCAAAGAAGGGCAAATCTCCACCGAAGCTTACTTTGTATTGGAGGGGTGCGTGCGACAGTATTTCCTCATTGACGGGGAAGAGAAAACCAACAATTTTTTCACCGAAGAGCAATGGGTTATTTCCATCAACAGTTTCAGTAGCCGAACTCCTTCCAACCATTACCTGGAATGTTGTTTGGACAGTTCGTTGGTGGTGGGTAATCGGGAAAAAGAAGAAAACCTCTACCGACGATTTCCCAAATTAGAAACCATTTCCAGAAAAGTAATGGAGAAAGTATTTGCCGAACAGCAGGAAATCATGTCTTCCTACGTGACCGATAGTCCCGAACAACGCTACCTGAAATTATTGACGTCACGCCCCGATTTGTTTCAAAAAATACCGCAATACCAATTGGCGAGTTACATTGGAGTAAAACCGGAGTCGTTGAGCCGAATCAGAAAACGAATCATTCATAAATAAGGAAAGCCGCCGCCGTTGGCACGCTCTACACCACAATCGCGACATTCCCCTTCTTGTGTCCTTTTTCCACATACGCGTGCGCTTCGGCCATTTGTGCTAAGGGATACGTTCGGTCAATCACCGGTTTCAGTTGACCTGCCTCGATGAGTTCTTTCAGAAAAATCATGTCTTCTGCCGTTTCACTAATGACGCCCGTCACTACTTTTCGGTTGCCTGTCATGGAAGTCCATGCCCCTCGAATCATTTCTGAAAGGCCCGCCGCACTTAAAATCAATATCCCATTCTTATTCAATGACTTTAAAATGTGTGAAAACAACGTCTTATTGACCGTCTCAAAAATTACATCGTAGGTTTCTCCGTTTTTAGTAAAATCCTCCTTGATATAATCAATGACTTTATCCGCTCCTAACGATTTTACCAAATTCACATTTGCCGTACTGCATACGCCCGTTACATGGGCTCCGAAATGCTTTGCCAACTGAACAGCCGCACTGCCCACCGCTCCCGAAGCTCCGTAAACAAGCACTTTTTGCCTGGGCATAATGTTTGCTTTTTTGATAAAATGCAGGGCCGTTGTGGCGCCAAAGGGAATCGCCGCCGATTCAGCATGAGTGATATTTCTCGGTTTTAAGGCCAACACTGCCTCTTCTGGCAGGCATTTGTATTCTGCATACGCCCCAAAACCAGAACTCAGTGCCGTAGAGCCAAAGACTTCATCGCCCACTTTGAATCGTTTTACGTCTTTGCCGATAGCTTCAATTTGCCCCGAAAGCACACCGCCCAGGATATTGATTTTGGGTTTCATAAGTCCAAAAAACAATCGAACGGCGTACGGGTCTGCTTTTCGAAGCCGCCAATCTCCGGAATTGACAGCCGTAGCTTTAATTTTTACGAGAATTTCGTTGTCTTTTAGGGTGGGTTTTTCTACTTCTTTCAATTCAAGAACTTCCGGGGCTCCGTACTTCGTATAAACAATTGCTTTCATGTTGGTGGTATTCTTTTTGACTTTTTCGAGAGCAAAAGTACGGGGCCGATTTCCCAATTTCATTGACTTTAGTTAAGAAATCGATGAAAACAAAGTCAATCGTTACTACACGATTACGATTGAAAAAAGAAATGTATTGTTGGTTCCCGCTTATAAAAGCTGAAAAAAGAACATTTGCATCCGCAACGTAATGATTCATTATTTTGTATTTCGGCGTTGGATAATCTGGTGGAGGAGCTTATAGAGGCTATGGCTATGGCAGCAGAACTTACGGATACGGAGGAGGATATTGTACGTAGGAGGAATACCTTATTTTTATTATTCGGGCATGTTTTACCGTTCTTATAACAACAACCAATACGAAGTGATACGTCCGCCCATTGGAGCGGTGGTGACAGAACTGCCCGCCGATGCCCAAGGGGTAATCGTTGACGGGGAGGAGTATTTCCTGAGTTATGGTACCTACTACCGTGCCTACGTCAATGAAAATCACCAATTGGTGTATGAAGTAGTGGGTGAGCAATAAATCAGAAGCTTGATTTCAAGTAGATTTTGGTTAAAAGCGGGTTTTAAAGGTACAATTAACCCCTCACTTTTAACGGATAATCCCTATGTTTTCTCGTCGTGATTTTCTCAGAACTACTGCTTTAGGCGGCGCTGCTTCGCTTTTTTCTCCTCATGTGTTGCTCTCAGCTACGCGTCCCAAAAAAGACAAATTGGGCATAGCCTTGGTCGGGTTGGGGTATTACAGCACTGATTTATTGGCACCCGCTCTACAATTGACCAAAAATTGTGAATTGGTCGGGATTGTTACCGGTACCCCTTCCAAAGCGGAAACGTGGAAACAGAAGTACAATCTGAAGGACAAAAACATTTATAATTACCAAAATTTCGACCAAATTGCCAATAATCCGGACATTGACGTAATCTATGTGGTATTGCCGCCCAGTATGCACCGCGAATATGTAGTACGCGCGGCTAAAGCAGGGAAGCAGGTGTTTTGTGAAAAACCCATGGCCCCGAGCGTAGCCGATTGCGAAGCGATGATTAAAGCCTGTGCGGATAATAAAGTGAAATTGGCCATTGGCTACCGTTGTCAACACGATCCTAATACGCAGGCGTATATGAAGTTTGCGAAGGAAAAAACCTTTGGTAAAGTGAGAATGGTGACTTGTGGTGCCGGCTATTTTGATGCCCGTACGACGCACTGGAAACAAAACAAAGCCCTCGGGGGCGGTGTCATGGGCGATATGGGCGTGTATGCGCTTCAGGGGGCGAGGTTGGCTACGGGCGAAGAGCCGATTTCTGCAACGGCGCAATTTCATACCACACGTCCTGATATTTACAAAGAAGTAGAAGAAACGGCTACCTTTCAGTTGGAGTTTCCAAATGGAGCGTTGGCTGCCTGCCATACGAGTTTTGGCATCAATATGAATTACCTGCAAGCCAATTGCGAAAAAGGCTGGTTTAAGATGGAGCCTTTTTCGATCTATAGCGGAAACAAAGGAAGCAGCCCGCTTGGTGCTATTGATTTCCCGCTCCAAAGCCAACAGGCAAAGCAATTGGATGACGACGTTGAGGCTCTTATGAAAAGCACTTCGCTCATTGCACCCGGTGAAGAAGGTCTGCGGGATATTCGCGTGGTGGAAGCCATTTATAAATCGGTCGCAAACGGAGGGAAGACGATTAAGATTTAATGTGAATGAGCGAACGAGTATCTGACAATCAGGGAGTTAAAAATCAATAAGTAACCTGATGGTGATAAACGAGTAATGATTTAAGATATAGTGAAAGAGCGAGGTTTGGGACGGTTCACCGTTGCGACTCGCTCTTTCTATTTATAGACCTCCGTATTTTTTAAAATTCACTAATCCGCTACTTTATTCAGCATCCCAACTCCTACAAACAAAAACAGAGCTCCTACGACGAAAGGAACCAGAGTTTCCCATTTGGTGAGTGTAAAGCCTAATACCGCCTTATCGGACATGAAGGCGATGCAGGCAAAGAGAATAAAAATAACACCCATACCGGTGAGAATGCTTCCTATCGTACGTTTCATTGTGGTTTGGTTTTGGTTTAATTGGGCTGCAAAGCTATCATTTTTGTTAGAAAGCTGCAATGAACTACGATTCAGGTCTGATTTTAAGCCCTTCTTCGTGGACAATGTATTCAGATTGATAATAAAACCGTTGGAACAGATAGATTCCTAACAATAGGGTAGTCAGTACAAGAATGGCAGTTGGAATACGAAACATAATGAGGAAAAATCCGACGAAAAAAGCATAAAATCCCTGTCTCAGCAGCGTATCCATGACATAATGCCGTTGGAGAAATCGACCGAAAATCAGCCAAAGGAGCCCCAAAATGAACCCCCACCACTGAATGGCATAGACCCAACTGACACCCTTGGGTAAGTAGCGCACCAAAAACAACGTTTCGGGAAGAATAAGGAGCGCGAAAAGCTGCAAGTATTGAATCGAACGTTGGCGAAGCGACAGCGGTAAATTGCGTAACAGTGGCAGTTGTAAATGCTCAAATTCGTACAGATGCAGCAGCAGCACCGAATGAACCATGCCGATGGTCAAGGCACCTAATGAAAGCAACCGTTCGTCGTAGTGGTCGGTGGGGTAGATTTTACAAACTCCCAGTACGATAAAGCATGTAAAACCTTTGGTCAGAAACAGTAAAACGGGGTTGTCTTTGAACAGATACAGAATAAAATAAGACCAATAGGGTTTGGTAAAACGGCGATTCAGATATCCACTGAAAGCGCTCAATTTCGTGTCGGGATTGGGACGAAACAGGCGGTATTCGTAGGAGGCTACGGCTGTAAATGGTATCAATAAAATGTAAGAATACGTAGCGATAACGGCGTTTTGCTGACCGATTTTCCATCCGTAATACCCCACAAATGCCGCATAAAGTACTACGGGTAACCACAGCATCGCCTGTACGTACAACAAGGCAAGCCAACGCTGCCATTTCGGAATTAACACCAATTGAAACAGAAAATCGTGTGAATCCCATAATAACCGTTGGCGGACAAAAAAGATGGTTTTGAGGTGATACAACCCAAAAAAGGCAAAGACCAAGCCCAGTAAAAAAGGGGAAGCAAAGACATAGGCCGACAAAGCAATGTGGTCTTCCGGACGCAGAATCCCAAAGGCAAACATCAGTACCAAAAAAAGAAAACCAGTATTGAGGCGATAGTATTCTACTACTAATGTTTTGCGAAGAATGTTGAGAACGGGAATCATAACTTGCTGCTTTATCACCCTGCGGAGGGACTTATTTCTGTTATTTTTTTATCCTTTACCTCAAATAATTGCTTGATGGGTAAGGCGTTAAATCTAAAATCCTGATGCGATGACAACAAAAACGTCACTCCCTTGGCGTGATAATCACGCACCAGTTCATAAACTCGCTGCACGGTAGCATCATCAATCGTAATGAGCGGTTCGTCCAGAATAATTACTTTCGGACTTCCTAAAAATGCCAACGCCAACGACGTTTTTTTTAACATGCCACTGGAGTAAGTACCCGTGGGTTGGTACAAAAATGGTTCGATTCCCAGCATTTCAATGAGAGAGTCAACTTGGGATTCGGAAGCACGCTTGGCGGTGGCAACAAACTGAATTAAATCATTGGCCGTGAGAAATTCGGGGTAGTCGGGTTCGGCTTCACCGTAATTAATATGGAGGCGGTAGTCAATGGGTTGTTTGCGAATGCCCCATTCAACTAATTGAATCTCTCCCTCAAAGGGCAACATTCCGGCCAGCGTTCTGAAAAAAGTGGTTTTACCCGATCCATTGGCTCCTTTGAACCAGTGAATACCCTCCGATAAAACCAAATCGGGCACTTGGATCACCAAATGCCCGCCGTAGGATTTTTGTAAATTTTTGATTTGAAGCATAAATTCAGTTTACTGTAAACTGCTTACGGCTGATTTTCTTGTTTTCGCTACTTCCAGTACGTGTTTTCCAATTTTTGTACCGGCAATATTGCCTTGGTCGCAACCTGATCGGTAGTGAATTCCACCGTAAAGCCGACTGATATTCACACTCTTGGCTGCTTCTCGGAACGATTTAAATGATAGAACTCCGTGGCCATGTTTATATTCCGTTGAATCCGTAAAAGCGATATTATCTCCGTGAACAAAGGTAAGAATTTCTGCCGAGGCAGCCGAGATGGTACTGTGACCGCTGGTATATTCAGGGAAAGGAGGAGTTTGTAAAAACGGTTGCCACTTAGGGTCAATATCCGAATTAATGACCGTTTCAGGGCGAACCTTTCTCGTACGGTATTTTTCTTCCCAACAACCAATAAAACCATCAAGCAATGCAATAGACGTAAGAGAATATCCTTCTACGCTTCTTTCAAACGGGACTTTGTTATTGCGACAAATGGTTGAGTTGATCGCCATCCAATGCCCTCCGGGAGTCATTTTTTTGTTGGCAAACGAAACGTGCCCAACTACATTCATAACAAAAGGATTGTCATCCCAAAACCAGGCAATGCGTTTTTGCTCTTCGGTCAGATTTTTACCAATTTCGTATACTTCACGGGTCTCGCGCCAAAATTCACTGTTTTTATCTTTGGTCCACATAGGAGGGCGCGGCGGCATAAACTGAGTGGCTGAGTCGAGCGTTAGTGACCGGATTCTGTGCCATTCGGGCTCGCAGGCATCCGCATAAGCGGGAGGGGTAGGGACCCAAGTGCCCGGTTCATTGGTAACCGTAAATCGAATTCCGCGTGTTTGTTTGTATTTGTCCTTAGTCGAATACCGCATTATGTGAGCAGCGACGCTATCTCCATACGCCATGGAACGTTCAATGACATCGTCGGGAATCCCCATATCCTCGTATTTTTTGTAAAAATCCTTTTCGTACTCGTCAAAAAAGCTCGCTGAAAAGGTAAGGTTTCGGGCAACTTTCAAAAAAGCGCGTGTACTTGCTAACGGAAAGCAATATTCTTTTCCGGCTTCGGGGGTAGGTGAGGGGCCAAATCCTTTCAGTTGACCCCCTAATGATTGATAAGTAGGGTAGCCCGGAACCATAGCTTCGTAGCCGGCCAAATTGGAATAAGCGTAAATTCGACCTGCTACCGGCGGTTTAAAAATGTCGTGAATAATAACTTCCGTAAGCAATTCGACAGAGGTATGATACAGTTCCGGATCGGCGGCCTTGGCGTTGTATTCTTCGGGTTTAGCAGTGGGTTTGCAGGCGCTCATCAGTAGGAAAACGACTCCTACACTTAGTAAAAACGACTTTCTCATCATATAGGGTTCTGAAAAAAATCAAAATTAAAATTCAAAAAAACATACCGTTAAATCGCAAAATTACAAAACGATACGGTCAATAAATTGATTTTTATCACTTATTTAGGGAATTGTGATTGGACAGATGCCTTTTAGTGGAATGAAAAACAGATTCAATTGAATTGAACATGGGCAAAAGTTTCCAGTGCTACAATCTGATAAGAGATAGTTTCCAGCATTAGCAACACTTCGCCTGGGAGGGAAACGGGTGGAATTTTCGCGGTTCGCTTGGTGTTTTAAATAGCAGTCGTAGAGAGATAGTTCACAAAGATTGGAAGGGGTAAAATTTGGACAGAAAAATGTCGGAGTCAGTAAGGCTGTACTGAGCAATTTCCTTATTATTGCAACTGTTTCATAATCAAACTTTCGCAAAAAATTTTCGCTAAAAAGTCAAAGTAATTGTTGTTTTTTTGAAAGAAAACTCTTATTTTTCCACAAACTAAAACATCTAAAGCATTTGGTAGAAAAAGTAATTTCCTTGGAAGATGTGTCGCTCGTAGATTTTCTGGGCGTCGAAAATAACCACATCAGAGAAGTAGCCGCCGCTTTCCCCATGAGTAAAATCATCTCGCGCGGCAATGAAATTCGGGTCATGGGTACTCCTCCCGAAATCCTTCGCATTGGCGATATTCTGGAATCTCTCCTCCAGCACTATCAGAAGTACGGAAAAATCACCAACGAAAATGTACGGCATTACCTTACTGCTAATGGTGGTTCGGTAGCTCCACCCCACGTACTGGAAGACGAAAAAGACGTTATTCTGTACGGTACGCGCGGCGTAGTGGTCAAAGCAAGAACGGCTAATCAGAGGCGGATGGTCGAGGAAGCTGCCGAACACGATCTGCTGTTTGCCATTGGCCCAGCCGGTACGGGTAAAACCTACACTGCCGTAGCCTTGGCAGTACAGGCATTGAAAGAAAAGAAAGTAAAAAAACTTATCATCACTCGCCCGGCCGTTGAGGCAGGGGAAAATTTAGGGTTTTTGCCCGGTGATTTGAAAGAGAAGATTGACCCGTATCTCCGTCCCATCTATGATGCGCTGGAGGATATGATTCAGAGTGAAAAACTCAAGTTTTACTTAGAAAACAACATTATTGAAATTGCGCCGTTGGCCTATATGCGCGGGCGCACTTTGAATAATGCTTTTATCCTGTTGGACGAAGCCCAAAATACAACACCTTCACAAATGAAGATGTTTTTGACCCGTATGGGGCCAAGTTCGAAGGTGATTATTACAGGCGATAAAACGCAGATAGACTTACCCAAAAATCAACAGTCGGGTTTGAAAGATGCGGCGGAAACCCTCAAAAACGTGAAAGGCATCAGCTTTGTAGAGTTGGATGGCCGCGACGTAGTACGCCACCGCCTCGTCAAAGATATTTTGGATGCTTATGATAAAAAAGAGAATGGGTAGAGTTTACAACGGTCCGCCGTGCGGTTTACAGTTTACAGTTAACCGTTTACAATTGGCAGTGAAATACCAAACGCACTGCCAATTGTCTATTATATGCCGATTGATACCTTCGTGCCGTCTTTTGCCTTTTGCCTTTTGCCTTTTTTTCTTTTTGTCTCCTTCTGCCAACGCTCAGCGCTGCTCGGCGGTTCAGTATGATTCTATGCTGGCAAAACGCTATCCTTTCTGGAAACTGAAGCGCAAAATGCTGGAAGATTCAATTCAAACTTACTTACGGTCACCTCAGAGTCGTGCAGTTCGCACCGGAGCCATTTGTGAGCGAATCAGAATTCCCGTTGTAGTGCACGTGGTGCATAATAATACGGCCGGCACCATAGGAGGGCGCGATAATCCAAACATTTCTGACGACCAAATCAAAGAACAAATTCGTGTTTTGAACGAAGATTACCGTCGAAAAACGGGAACCAGAGGCTACAACACTAATACCGTTGGGGCTGATACGGGTATTGAGTTTTATTTGGCAACCATTGACCCTGATGGTAAAGCAACTACGGGCATCACAAGGCATTATTATGCTCAGAAAACAACGTTTGACGTCTTCTTGGACGATCAGACATTGGCCAATATTGTAAGTTGGAATACGGATCGCTACCTGAATATTTGGGTAACTCGATTTTCCAATAACTATTTAGGGATTTCTCAGTTTCCATCTGTTACCGGAATCAATGGATTGGATAATAATAATGAGCTACAGGAAAAAACCGACGGCGTTTTTATTGATTTTCGCGTGTTCGGAATAGGCTCGGCGGTCACAAGTCGTTTATACAGTTTGGGACGAACCACTACCCACGAAATTGGGCATTGGTTGGGATTGGTGCATACGTGGGGGGATGATAACTGCGGCACTGATTATTGTGCCGATACGCCTACCTGCGAAAATGGGAACCAAACGGCAAACTGCGGCCCTGTTTTTTCCAATTGCGGCGGGGTACGTACTCGGAACATGACCGAAAACTACATGGATTACTCTCCGGATTCGTGCATGAATATTTTTACCAAAAATCAAACCGAACGGATGCTGGCGGTCATTGAAAAAGCGCCCCGTCGGAATCGCTTGGTAAAGTATTGGTGCGCTGCGCTTCCTTTCGGTACTAATCTTTTGGTTGAAATCTACCCAAATCCTACTGACCCTACGACTGATTTAACGAATATCAAAGTGACTTTAAAGGAGTTCGGTACATTTGATATTGAGGTTTTTAGTTTAACGGGGCAGTTGATCAGCCAAAAGCAATACAAAGACTACCCGAGTTGGGTCGTTGAATTTCCTACCACCAATCTTCCGCCGGGCTCGTATATCGTACGGGTAAAAACCAAAGACGAGACGATTACTAATCGCTTGGTTGTTATACGATGAATGCCTTGCTTCGTTATACGCTGGCTTTTGTCGGCGGAATTTTGTTACACGGCATTTTTTCCAAATCTTTTGTTGGAAATATTGGGTACAAATTTGTGTTCGGAGCCGTTCTGTTTTTGAGTGCACTCCTTTTTCTGCTCCTTCGTTTTCGTAAAAGCAATCGTTATAGTCTTGGTTTATTAACCATTCTTCTATTTGTAGGACTGGGGTGGGTTCGTACTCCTTCTTTACACGATAAGACTGATTTTAGCCACGTTATTGCTTATGAGGTGGCAGTTACATCACCACCCGAAACCCGCGCTAAAACCTACAAAATAGAAGCGATGGTGCTGAAAGCTCAATGGGAGAATCAATGGCATCCACTTTCAGGAAAAATACTTCTTTACATTGACAAAGGAGCACCAAAGCCTCATTATGGTGATGTATTACTTATTCGTGGGGCACCCCGTTTGGTAGAACCTCCCCAAAATCCCGCGCAATTTGATTATCAAAGATTCCTCTCTTATAAACAGATTTTTCACCAACATTACCTGCGCAGTACTGATTTTGCTCTGACGGGTAAACGCGAAACAAATTGGCTGAAAGAATGGGCATTCACCGTCAGTGAATGGAGTGATGTCGCCTTACGCCGATTGGTGCCGCTCGACCGTGAATATGCAGTGGCCAAGGCGATGATTCTTGGTCTGCGTGATGAAATGGATAATGAATTGGTTCAGGCTTATTCGGCAGCCGGTGCTGTGCATGTATTATCGGTATCTGGTTTTCACGTGGGGATTTTTGTGCTTTTGTTGGCTTGGTTACTTCGGTTTATAAAAAAACGCCGACATGGCCTATTTCTTTATTTAGGGATTACCTTAGGAATCATGTGGTTTTATGCTGTATTGACCGGGTTGTCAGCTCCCGTGGTTCGTTCGGCATTGATGGTTACGATACTTTTGTTGGCAGAGCCGCTGGGAAAGACAAAAGATACAAAAAATGCCCTCTTCGGTTCAGCTTTGATTTTATTGGTGCTTGACCCGTTGTTGATTTATTCGGTTAGTTTTCAATTGTCGTATGCGGCATTGGGAGGGATTCTTTTTTGGCAACCTGTTTTATACCAAAGCCTTACCTTTAAAGATTGGTTTTTAGATAAAATTTGGGAAGTTTCTGCGGCGGCTCTTACGGCGCAGTTGGCTACTTTCCCTTTGGCTGTCTATTATTTTCATCAGTTCCCTACGTATTTTCTGTTGGTAAATCCCGTAGTGGTTGGGCTGTCGGTGGCTATGCTCTATGTGGCATTTGTCACCCTTGCGTTGTCCTGGATACCGTTTTTATCAGTAGGCTTAGGTTGGCTTTTGACGATGCTCACCTGGCTTTTAAATCAGGCGGTAGTATTGACTGAACAACTACCGTATTCGGTGTTAGGCAATTTATCCTTTTCCAGGTTAGAACTGTTGTTGGTTTATGGAATCGGCGGGTGTTTATTGGCGCTCCTGTACTATCGTAATGTACGTTGGTTTTGCGGGATTGGAATCGCAAGTGTAGGCTTGTTGATTTTGCAAGTGGTTGAAATAAAGACTTTTAATAAACAAAAATGGTTGGTTATTCATTCGGTACCGAAGCAAAGTGCAGTCAGTTTGATAGATGGAAGACAGGCAGTTTTGGTCGCAGATTCGGCTTTTTTTCAGCCTGATCAAAAGCCTTTTAATTTCTATCTTAAGAATTTTTACGTTAATCAAAGCATTGGTTATACTCAATATGAACCTTTAGAGGTTCCTGCGGCGGATGTAAAGATACTTCCATTTGGGAAACTTATCGTATGGCAAGGCCGAAAAATCCTATTCGTTGAAAAACCTATTGCGTGGACATTACCTCCCATTGCTGATTACATATTAATTCGGAATAACGCCTTTCGTAAATCAGAGCAATTACGCATTGTTTTTGGAAATCAAAGGCTCATCTTCGATAATTCCAATAAATTTTATGTATTAGATACATTGGAAAAACAGGCGGTATCTCGCCGACTGCCCTGGTATTTTGTGAACAAGAAAGGTGCTTTGGTAGCTCAATTTTAGTAATTTTTCTTCTTTTTACGGCATCTTTCAAAGAAACTAATTAGGGTGATTGCATCAAGTGTTAAGTTGGTTTAACAGGGTTTTAAGGTAAGCATCGTCGCGAGCGGCTTTCTTTCGCTTACGAGCCAAACTCATTTCAGTCGGCTCTCGCTTTAAGA
>NZ_JAIXST010000210.1 GCF_027484545.1 Runella sp.
CTGTCTTTTGCCAGAAAATGGATTGACGATTTTTGGAATCCCATTTTTTGGAATTCTACAATTATTTGTTCCAATTAGTTATGTCCCTATCTATATCTGCCTCAAATGCGGATAATAGTGGTTCCAATCCCTTCAATCATAATTTGTTACAGCTTATTGATCAGCTCAAACCAAAAAAAGAGCTACACGCTATCTCCGTCAAATACGCCGATAAAATACTTCTGATTCCATTGGAAGACATCAGTTATTTTGAGGCCGAAGACAAATACGTATTTTTGGCAACTAAAGAAGGTCAAAAGTACCTGACGAGTTACACCATTGCGGTTTTAGAAGAAAAATTACCTGCCCATTTCACGCGTATCAGTCGTGCTGCTATTCTGAATGCGCATCATGTGAAAGAGATTCAGAAGCATTTTGACGGGAAGTATATTTTGGTTCTAGGGGATAAAAAAGCAACCAAAATTACTTCAGGACAGTCGTTTGCGGAGAATGTACGGCAGTTGTTTGAATTGTAAATGAGGAAGTGTCCATTTCATTTTTGTCATTCCGCAGGAATCTAAATCGCACTCGAATAGATTCCTACGGAATGACAAAAAATTGAGAAGCCAAGCCCGTATTTTTATAAAATCGTTTTCGCCTTCGCCAATGCCGCATCCAATCCGCTCACATCAGAACCGCCGGCCGTGGCAAAGAAAGGCTGTCCGCCTCCGCCGCCTTTTACTTCTTTGGCGAGGTCTTTGACGATATTGCCGGCGTGTAATCCTTTCGCTACCAAGTCATCAGTAAGAATGACGGCTAATTGAGGTTTTCCGTTCAGTACCGTGCCTAATACGATATATCCCGAGGTCAAAGGTTCTTTCAATTGGTATGCCAGTGACTTGAGGGCATCTGCATTCGGTACTTCTACCCGCGCTACGAGCACTGTTGTTTCCCCTCTGGTTTCCACTTGGTCCAATAGGCTTTGTTTGGTTTGTTGCAGTTTCTCATTTTCGAGGCTTTCGATGCGCTTTTGTAAGGCTGCTTTTTCCGAAAACAGGTTTTCAACGGCCTTCACCACGTCTTTTTGCCCTTTGAATAATTCTTCTAATTTAGTGATAACGGCCGCTTGATTGCTGATAATTTCCATCGCTTTCTCGCCCGTCACCGCTTCCACGCGGCGAACACCTGCGGAAACAGAACCTTCCGAAGTAAACTTGAAAAGAGCAATTTCGCCGGTAGCTGGTACGTGCGTACCTCCGCAAAGCTCAACCGAAAACTGCGGGTCAAATTCTACTACGCGTACAAAATCACCGTATTTTTCACCGAATGTAGCCGTGGCTCCTTTTTTGATGGCCTCGTCAATCGGTACGTTTACGTACGTTTTTTGGGCGATGTTGGCGCGAATTTTAGCGTTTACAATATCTTCTACCTGAGCCAATTCCTCGTCGGTCACTTTTGTAAAATGAGAGAAGTCAAAACGCGTTACTTCATCGTTTTGATACGAACCTTTTTGCACAATATGATTCCCCAATACTTTCCGCAACCCTGCCAACATCAAGTGTGTAGCCGTGTGGTTGCGCATGATATTTTGGCGGCGGTGAGCGTCAACTTTTGCAATGAGTGAATGGTAAATGAGGGAATGAGTGAGTAATTCATCCAAGTTTCTATCTCTGGAAACGTGAATAAACAAATCATTTTCTTTCTTCGTATCTACGATGCTGATGACAAAATTTCCCCCATCGGGGGTTAGGGGGCTTAATTCCCCTGAATCTCCTACCTGTCCACCCATTTCGGCATAAAACGGCGTACGGTCAAGTACGATGTGGTATTCTTCTCCTCCTTTGGTTTTTACTTTACGGTATTTTACGATTTGAGCCGTTGCTTCAAGCGTATCATAGCCCAAGAATTCAAAATCACCGCCTTCGCTTACTTCAATCCAGTCCGTAGCTTCTTTGGCTGCGTCTTGGCGACTGCGGTTTTTTTGTTCGGTCAATGCTTTTTCAAAACCTGCTTCGTCAATCGAGAATCCTTTTTCGCGGGCAATCAAGGCGGTTAAGTCTGAAGGAAAACCGTAGGTATCGCTCAATTCAAAAACGGCTTCTCCGTCTAAAACTTTAGTAGCAGCGTCTTTGATAAGCGAATCCAGTCTCTTTAAACCCAATTCTAAAGTCCGTAAAAAGCTCTTTTCTTCTTCCTGAACAACTCGGGTTACGAAATCTTCCTGTGCTTTCAGTTCAGGGAAAACGTCTTTGAATTGCTCGGCCAATACGGGGACTAATTGGCACATAAAAGGCTCAGAGAAACCCAAATAAGAATAGCCGTAGCGAATAGCACGGCGCAAAATACGGCGAATCACGTAACCTGCTTTAGCATTGGAAGGCAACTGCCCGTCGGCAATGGCGAAGCTGACAGCACGAAGGTGGTCGGCAATAACGCGCATGGCGATGTCGGTATAATCGGTCGTGTTGAGCGTGCCGTTTACCCCGTATTTTTTACCGCACATTTTCTCAATGACCTGAATGGTATTTTGGAAAATATCAGTGTCGTAGTTTGATTTTTTGCCCTGAATGGCCATGCAAAGGCGCTCAAAACCCATTCCGGTATCCACGTGTTTGGAGGGTAACGAAATTAGTGAACCGTCGGCTTTGCGCTCAAACTGCATAAATACGTTGTTCCAAATCTCCACCACTTGCGGATGGTCGGCATTGACGAGTTCTTTTCCGGGTTTACTATCTATTTCAGCTTGATCACGGAGGTCAATGTGGATTTCTGAACAGGGTCCACAAGGACCTACGTCGCCCATTTCCCAGAAATTATCTTTTTTATTTCCCAAAATGATGCGGTCTTCGCCCACCATTCCTTTCCAAATATCCCACGCTTCCTGGTCAAAAGGAACTCCGTCTTTTTCGTCGCCTTTAAAAACCGAAACGTAAATACGCTCTTTGGGCAGTTGATAAACTTCAGTGAGCAATTCCCACGACCACGCCAAGGCTTCTTTTTTAAAATAATCACCAAATGACCAGTTGCCCAACATTTCAAACATGGTATGGTGATAGGTATCAAAGCCTACATCTTCGAGGTCGTTGTGCTTACCGCTTACGCGCAAACATTTCTGCGTATCGGCGATACGCGTGCTGGGTGGAGTACCATTACCCAAAAAGAAATCTTTGAACTGTGCCATGCCCGAGTTATTGAACATGAGCGTGGGGTCATTTTTAGCCACAAGCGGTGCCGAGGGCACAATAAGGTGGCCTTTACTCTTAAAAAAGTCTAAAAACGCTTGGCGGATTTCGTGAGAAGTCATTTTTGGTTTACAGTTTACGGTCGGTAGTTTACAGTTGGCGGGCGCCCCGCTTCACAGTCAATAGTTAACAGTTATTTATTAGTATTTGTACTGCAATTACAGTTTGGCTTACTGCTAAGAATTGGGCTGCAAAATTAGAGAAAAATGCTGTAGGTTTCTGATTGTGATTTGATTTTGATGCACTTGTAGAGAAGAAATGGGAAAATATTGGTCTAATTATTTGAGATATAATGCTAACTTATATATTTGTAATAAAATCTAAACAGCTATTAATTATGAAATATCTTTTTCTTTCTGTGTTGGCTTTGAGTCTTTCCAAGGCTTGGACGCAAAAATTAATGATTAAGCCTCCAAAAAAATTGCCGGTTGTCGGAAGTTATACACCTCCGAATACGTATCGACTTTCTAAAAAGTCAGATATCGTTTATGCTCAAACGGATAATATGCCGATTTTACTGGCGCAATCTCCCGAAAATATGCCAAACGTTCCCCTAAAAACGGGACAGGATAGTGGAGGTGTGTATAAAATGCCGAATCCTTTAGGAAGAGAAAAACGGTTGGAACCGAAGAAGCCTTAGGAAGATTTTATTTAGCAGTATTTTGTCATTCCGTTGGAATCCATTTGTCGCTTTATAGATTGCTACGGAATGACAAAAGTAGATTTACTAGTACACAAACTCACCGAATTCACTTTTTACCGTTACTTTCTTACCTTCATTAGCTTCTACATGACCAATAATTTGCGCTTCAATTCCGAAAGATTGAGCGATTTTAATCACGCGTTGGGCATAGGTTTTCGAAAGATAAACTTCCAAGCGGTGTCCCATATTAAACACTTTGTACATCTCCTGCCAACTTGTGCTGCTTTCGGCCTGAATCAATTTGAAAAGTGGAGGAATCGGGAATAAATTATTTTTAATAACGTGCAGATTGTCAATAAAATGCAGGACTTTGGTTTGAGCACCGCCGCTGCAATGTACCATGCCGTGAATGTGCGGACGCAACTCGTCCAACAGCGTTTTGGCAACGGGGGCATACGTACGGGTAGGCGAGAGAATCAATTGTCCAACGTTTACTGGAGTGGCAGCCACTGAATCTGTCAGACGTTTTGAACCGCTGTATACCAAGGCACTGTGTACTTCCGGGTCGAAGCTTTCGGGATATTTGGAAGCAAGATAGCTGTCTAAAACATCATGACGGGCAGAGGTGAGTCCGTTGCTGCCCATGCCGCCGTTGTAGGTAGTTTCGTAAGACGCCTGTCCGAAAGAAGCCAAACCTACGATGACATCTCCTGCCTGTATAGTATCGTTTGAAATCACGTCGGAGCGTTTCATCCGGGCAATGATGGTGCTGTTGACCGTAATAGTTCGCACTAAATCACCCACATCAGCAGTTTCTCCACCGGTACTGTATATTTCGACACCATGACTGCGAAGCATTTCCAGTACTTCTTCGGTGCCGTTGATGATCTCGGCAATAACGTCACCCGGAATTTTGTTTTTATTGCGGTCAATGCTCGACGAAATCAGCATCGGACCCGTAGCTCCTACGCAGATAAGGTCGTCGGTATTCATCACGATGGAATCCTGCGCAATACCGCGCCATACCGACAAATCGCCTGTTTCTTTCCAATACAGATACGCTAATGAGGTTTTGGTGCCGGCACCGTCGGCGTGCATGATGGTACAAAAAGCAGGGTCGCCGGCGAGAGTGTCAGGAACAATTTTGCAGAATGCCTTTGGAAAAAGTCCTTTATCAAGATTGGCAATGGCACGGTGTACATCTTCTTTGGAAGCCGACACGCCGCGTTGGAGATAACGTTCAGTCATGGGGTTTAACACAATATGAGGTGCAAAGTTATCAAATTTGCACCTCATATTCTAAACTCACTACTCACTACCGACTACTCACTCCTGAATTTACACTCCTTTCGGCAGTTGCCACCCGTTGTTGTAATGGGCTTTAATGAGCGCATTGGCTTCAACATCGTTTTTGAAAGACCCCGTAGCGGCGTCCCAATAGACTTTACGGCCTGTTTTGTAGGCGATATTGCCCATGTGCGCATTGATGGCGGCGATACTGCCCGTTTCAATTCCGCATTTCAGGATTTTTGGATTGTTATCTTTGATCGCCTGTATAAAATTCTTCGTATGGTCATTGAGGTATTCGCCGTTACGCGCTTGGTCAGGAATATCGTCGATTTTATATAATTTGACACCATTCTGAGTTTTGGTTTCAGGATATAACATCCAACCTCCCCGGTGCAGTACGACAGTGCCATTGTTTCCAATGAACGCAATTCCTTCGGTAAGGCCATAATTGCCGCCGTCGATACCTGTGGCATGTTCCCACAACATATTGAAACCTTCGTATTCGTACACCGTTTGCAGCGTATCGGGTGTTTCGGAGGCATCGTCGGGATACGCTAATTTTCCACCCGAAGCCATGACGGATTTGGGTGCTTTGGCATTCATGGCGTAGAGTGCAATGTCGATTTCGTGAACGCCCCAGTCGGTCATCAACCCACCCGCATAATCCCAAAACCAACGGAAATTGAAGTGGAAACGGTTGGCATTGAAAGGACGTTTTTTAGCAGGCCCAAGCCACATATCATAATCCACACCAGCTGGTACAGCACTGTCTGGTTTGACGGATACTGGTTCCATCCAGCCCTGATAAGCCCATACTTTGACCAAACGGATATTGCCCAATTTACCCGAACGAACGTATTCGATGGCTTTTTCGTAGTGCGAACCACTGCGTTGCCATTGTCCAATCTGAATGATTTTATTGGAGCGTTTGGCGGCGGCCAACATGATATTACATTCTTCAATGGAATTGGCCAGTGGTTTTTCGCAATACACGTGCTTTCCGGCAGCCAACGAATCTGTTAAAGCCAGGCAATGCCAATGGTCAGGAGTACCGATAATCACCGCGTCGATGTCTTTATTTTCGAGCATTTTGCGGTAATCTTTGTACAACTGCGGGCGTTTGCCCTGGGCTTTTTCTACGTCGGCAGCGCGGCGGTCCAGTACATTTTGGTCTACATCAGCGAGTGCTACGCATTCTACGTCGCTCAACTGAAGGTGTGAACGCAAATCGGACCAGCCCATGCCATTGCAACCAATAACGCCTAAGTGTACTTTCTCAAGAGCCGAAACGCGTTTGCGTTGGCTTGCTAAAATCTCCAAAGGAGCAAATGAAAAGAGTCCGGATCCCGTCAATACCGAAGCCGAACGTATGAAATCTCTACGGGAAGTTTGCATAGGTTTTGTGCGTTTTTTTAGGCAAAAGCAGAGAAAAGAGTTAATCTAATGTAACAATTCACGCAGAGAGACAAAGGGGCAAAGTCGCAGAGAAAGCATACTTTGCATCTCTGCGACTTTGCGGGAATACTACTTTTTCACTTCCCCAATATGATACTCCTGAATCAGCGGCGGATTTTCGGGAGTAAGAGTGAATGAAACCCAAAGATTGGCTTTTTCGCCCTCTAAAATATACCGGCCTCGCAATTGGTTTTCGGGAGCTATTTCTTTTACATTCACAATTTTACCCGCTTTTTCAAACAACGCAGCCGACTCTTTTTTCAAGGCTTCTAATGAATAATCGGCAAAGAAATTTTCGGCAAAAAGTCCGCTTGCTTCGGCATTTTTCCAGTCGGGTAGGAGTTGCGTTATTTCCTTCTGACGTTTTTTGAGGATGTCAGAAGCAGGCAATTGACGCGGTTGTAGCTTGGCACTGATAACAAGCGTATCCAACACTCGCAGGTTAATGGGTACAGTAGAAGCATACGTAAGATTGGCAAAAGCTACAATCCCAATGCCGTACTGGGGTAAAATCCGCCAATTGCTGCCAAAACCGGGCAGTCCACCGCTGTGACCCACGTACTCGCGGCCTTCGCAGTCGCGCATCCAATTCAATCCGTAACAATAGGCGGAAACTGTACCGCACGGGCGACCGCTTGCGTATCTGAATTGCGGAGCAAAGCCGCTTATGTTCCAAGGTTGGTGCATTTCGCGAATGGAACTGCGTTTAAGTGGGCCGTTATCGGTATCGTCTTTAGGGGGCCAGGCGGCTAAATGTAAGGCCATGTATTTGCTGAAATCTTCAATGGACGTGATCAGGCCGCCCATGGCACCGTAGGCACCGTCGTGGAGTAGAGGCTCTTCCACCCATTGTCCGTCGCGCCAACGATACCCGTGGGCCAGTTTATCGGTTAGAACTTCGGTGTATTCCCATTTGGTGTGGGTCATGCCGAGGGGTTTAAATATATTTTCGTTGATGAACTGCTGGTAGGTTTTGCCCGACACTTTTTGAATAATGTATCCCAACAACGTAATTCCCAAATTGCTGTACTCGTACGCAATGCCGGGTGCGTTGGAAAAGGCCACTTGGCTTTGCATCAGTTTCAACAATTCTTCGTTTGTGTCAGCCAATTGGCGGTCGCCCCACGGATTGTCTTCGGGAAAACCTGCCGCGTGCGTCAGCAAGTGTCGGATGGTGATAGCAGGAGAGTCCGTAGTGAGCAATTTGGTATTTTTCATTTCGGGAATGTACTTATCAGCGCGGTCGTCCAGATTGAGCTTGCCCGCATCGCGCAATTGCAAAATGGCCATGGTCGTAAAACTTTTGCTCATGGAGGCAATTCGGAAAAGGGATTGAGGGTTTGCTGCTGTTTTTTTGCTGACATCGGTATAGCCCGTACTTCCCGTATGAACCAATTTTCCATCCACCACCACCCCGTAAGTAAAACCAGGAAAGTGGCTTTTTTCAGCATATTCCTTATAGATGTTGTCAATGGTTGGAAATACCGCTTCAATTTTTTTCATCCGTTCGGGGTCAGTGAAAACGGGCGGTTTGTAGGATTGGGCGAAGCTTCCAAGAACCGAAGTAATGAGACAAAAAGATAGATGTAAAAATTGTTTTTTCATGTTTAATTTAAGTGTATAGAAGATTTTTTAATAAGTAATAAGGAAACGATATTATTGTTCTTTTAGCCAATCCCAAAAGTAGGTCATATATTCTTTTATATCCTCCGGTTCTTTCGGATTATGTTTAATAGTAATGTCAATAACAAATAACTCAAATAATTTTTCTCTTGCAATCAATGTATCAGGGTGGCTGTCTCCTAACAGAGTGGTATTAGTTACTTGAGCGCTTCTTAATAAGTTTAGGCTCTTACCTAATATTGGACTGATGAACAAAATAGGTAGTTTTGTAAGAAAAGATGAAATTTGAGCTACAGTTACATAAGATTTTAGATGTTTCAGTTTGCTGGGAAATACTAC
>NZ_JAIXST010000252.1 GCF_027484545.1 Runella sp.
CAACTTTGCTAATATCGCACTTACGAGGGTTATGCTCGCCATAGAAAACGTTGGTTGAAGTGTGGTAACTCCAATTTAACGTTTTCTATGTTTTTATCAAAACCTTTGCAAACTATTGTGTTATCTACCCTTCTTTTTATTGATTTTTCTGTACTGTAAAGGTGACTTGCCGATGTGTCTTTTAAAAACCTGATGAAAATTAGAAAGATTATGGAAACCACACTCTAAGCCCACTTGTGCTATGCTAAGTTCTGAGTCAGTCAGTAATTTGCGAGCGTGGTTGATTTTGAGTTGGTTGACAAATTCGACGTAGGTTTTTTGAGTTCGTTTTTTGAAATAACGACAAAAAGCGGGAGCCGTCAAATGCGCAATTTCTGCAATGGTTTCTAAAGGAATCTCCTCCTGAAAATGCGCCAGCGTAAAATTTAGAATGCGTTTCATGCGTTCTGTTTCTGCGTCGTCAATGGTGATGCGATAAGCAGCGCTTGCCAAAAGAGTAGGAGTGAGGTCTTGAGACAAAATCATCAGAATATCAAGTAAAGTGACAAACCGAAAGCCTTCTGACAATTGGGGGAGTTGAAGGAGTTTATCGCGTACTTTTTCGGTCGTTTCCTGACTGAATTGAACCCCAAAAACGGATTGCCTGAGTAACGCCATTATACTTTTAAAATCAGGAACTTTGGCCAAGAAGTCGTCTATCAAGGCTTGGGGAAATTGCACAACAACCGATTCGGCTGAAAGTTGAGACCCAGATTGATAAAACTCCGAGCTGTTTCGCCAAAAATGAGGTAAATGGGAGCCCAGCAAAACCAAATCACCTTCCGTAAAGGGCAGAATACTATCGGCCACAAATCGCTGTCCGGTGCCCTGCACAATGTACGTCAATTCAAATTCGGGATGGTAGTGCCACGGCGCGTCGAAATAGGCTCTTTTGAAGCGCCGCGCCAAAAATGAAGAAGAGGTTTCAAAGGTCAGTTTTTCAAGTTGTGGCTTCATTATGTGTGGTATATTTACGTGTTTATCCCATTTGAAAAATATAATAAGTTAAAATACCATATTTTATAATCAAAAAACAGGATTTTTAACTTTCGTTATTTACGGTACTTTGTATCATCAAACAACATCATTCAATCCAACTATGCAAACCGCAATCGATACAACTACTATGATGGAGGAACTGAATACCCCTTATGAGGTTCCGCAGGAAGCCATCGCTTTTTACCGTGAAAATGGTTACGTTAAACTCAAAAACGTATTGAGTCCGGAAGCGATTGAGTATTACGGAAATATCATTACCGATCTGGTGTTTAAACTCAATAAACTCACCAAACCCATGGAAGAACGCACGACGTATGAGAAGGCGTTTTTGCAAATCATGAATCTGTGGCGAGAAGACGAAACGGCTAAAGAATTTGTGTTTTCCAAGCGCCTCGCCCAAATTGCGGCCGACCTAATGGAAGTGGAAGGAGTACGAATTTATCACGACCAAGCGCTTTACAAAGAGCCGAGTGGAGGCATTACTCCTTGGCACGCCGACCAATTTTACTGGCCGTTGGCTTCGCCAAAAACGGTGACGGTTTGGATTCCTTTGCAGGCTACCCCGATGGAAATGGGACCGTTGGCCTTTGCCGAAAAAAGCCAGGCGGTGGAAATTGGCCGCAATCTTGAAATTAGTGATGAAAGTGAAGCCATTATGCAACAATCACTTACGCAATTTAATTTGCAGGAATCTCCTTTCGATTTGGGAGAGGTAAGCTATCATGCAGGTTGGCTGTTTCACCGTGCCGGACCTAATGTTTCTACGAAGCCTCGCAAAGTGATGACCGTGATTTACATGGACAAAGACCAACGGGTAATGCAGCCTAAAAATAGCTATCAGGTAGCTGATTGGCAAACTTGGCTTGCCTCAGCACCCGTAGGAAGTTCCCCTAACAGTCCGCTTAATCCGTT
Organism: Runella sp.; assembly: GCF_027484545.1. Lineage (GTDB taxonomy): Bacteria > Bacteroidota > Bacteroidia > Cytophagales > Spirosomataceae > Runella. The sequence goes on from NZ_JAIXST010000252.1 coordinate 1,951, forward strand.
ACTATATAGCCGATAATTTTGGTTCAAGACTTGGAAAGTTTACATTTACGGTGACTAACAAAAACTTTCCAAGTCTCAGAAACATGGTGGCAATCAAACGCGTTTGGAACGATTTATTAGACTTATTTTACCCTAATCCCTGTTGCGCCTGCGACACCCCTTTGGTGGGAAATGAAGAGGTGATTTGTACCCAATGCCGGCTTAGTTTGCCGCGCTCCAATTCTCACCTGATTGAGATTCCTTCCCTTGCTGACAAATTTGCAGGGAAAGTGTTGGTCAAGTCGGTTTATACGTTTCTTAAATTTGAAAAAGGAAATAGAGTACAACGCCTTTTGCACCACCTTAAATACAATAATCGCCCCGATGTCGGTCAGACGTTGGGGCGACTGTATGGGCAGGAATTGAGAACTGCCCGTGTTAATGACCAAATTGACTTGTTGCTTCCCATACCATTGCATAGTCGTAAATTAGCCCAACGAGGCTACAACCAAAGCGATGCCATTGCCGAAGGTCTTTCGGAAACCTTAGCGGTGGATTGGTCAGCTACTCTTTTAAAACGTTCAAAATTTACTTCTACTCAAACGCGTAAAACCCGCATGGAGCGCTTTGAAAACGTGTCGGGGATATTTGACGTGACCGAACCCGAGCAAATCAAAGAAAAACGGATTGGTCTTGTAGATGATGTTGTCACCACGGGTTCAACGTTGGAATCTGCCATTATCGAATTGCTGAACAATGGAGCCAAAGAAGTTTCGGTGATTACATTGGCGGCTGCTTATTAATAGACAAAAACTCTGTCAAAGTTCCAAACTTTGACAGAGTTAGATAAACTAAAAAAGGCGAAAAACATTTCTGTTCTTCGCCTTTTTTAGTAGTAACTATGGACTGCGCGTCTGCGGAAAGTAAACTATTTATTTCTTCCTGTTGAAATCATGGCACAACGGAATCCAATCATTGCAGTAGATGAATCCTGCGCTAAGTAACGGCGTGTGCCGGGTGATAACCAATAAGCTACATCGTTCCAAGAACCTCCTTTATACACACGAAGATTATTGTTGATAACCGAGTTGCTTCCTTTGGTATCGTAACGTTTTTCTTCATCCAAGAAACCATCACGACGCAACGGGTTTAAGTCTTTGAAGTCCATTGATGACAACGGACGATACACGTCGTATACCCATTCGTTCACGTTACCTGCCATGTTGTACAAACCAAAGTCATTTGGTGGAAACTTATATACTTCCTCTGTAATGATGGCACCATCGTTTGATTTACCGGCAATACCGGCGTAGTCACCGCGGGCACGTTTAAAGTTGGCCAACATTTCACCTTTGTGTTTACCACGCGGGTTACGAATAGAAGAGCCATCCCAAGGATAAATACGTTGGTTCGATTGGTTTTCGTCAGCGTATTGGGTGCCGATCATCGCTTTAGCTGCGTATTCCCATTCTGCTTCCGTTGGAAGGCGATAATCGGGCAATACATAGCCGCTTTCTACCGTAGGACGGCTACCTGTCGAAGCCATTAAAGCCTCAGATTCAGCCTGTCCTTTTTTCTTGCTCTTTTTGCCAAGCCCTGATTTTTTACCTTTGCCATTCGCTTGTTTTGCCAAATTTGCATTGACAAAATTAGTACGCCAGATAGAATAATCGTTCGCCTGTATCCAAGATACCCCCACTACCGGATACAAACGGAAGCCCGGGTGACGGAAATAATAACTTACATACGAATCATTGAACGACAAAGGGTCGTACCAAACGGTGGTGTCAGGAAGCGCCTTTGAGGCAACCTCCGCCGACGAATCCCGCTGAATGTAGTGCAGGTATTCGAGGTAGTTGAGGTTAGAAATTTCGGTTTCGTCCATGTAGAAAGATTGCACGCTGACGGTACGCTCGCGGTTGTCACGCGAATTCATCACATCTTCTTCCAAGGCACCCATCGTAAAACGACCTCCTTCGATAAACACAAGATTGGGGCCAACCACTTGCGATTTGTAAGGCATTACCACAAAACCCTCGGGTTGCCCAGCGTCAGCCAATGCCGCTCCTTTCTTACCTTTTTTGCCCTTTTTGCCATCTTTGGTGGCAAAATCTGAGTTTGTCGCCGTACTTTTCTTGCCCGGGTTGAGGCTTGAAGGGTGTTTTGACTTACAAGCACTAAACAGCACGGTGGCTGCCAGTACCCAAATCGCCGCTTTCATACTGAATTTGACCATTTAGATTAAATAGTTAATCGTTATTAGTTATCCTTGTAATAGTTAATTACGAATTGAAAAACTTTGTATGTTTTTTTAAAAACAGGGCAAAAGTACGATTATTGCCCCAAAAGAACTAAGAATCCGTTGATTTGTTGTCTATCAATAACTTTGCCAAACTTCAAACCGGCGCCTATTCCTTTGTTTTTGTTCAAATAACGAAAGCTATTTTGAACGTATTGTTACAGAGGAGAAGATTTTCGAGAAAATGTCAGAAAACGTTTTTCTCAGACAATGTACGCAATGGATTAAGAAAGGTAACTGAACGCATAAAAAGTGCCCTTGCTTTCATGCGTTTTACAACGGTAGAAGCACATGATTTATTGCTGTAGCTTTATTTAGCGGTTTTCGGTAGATAAGTTTAGAAAATTGAAGAAGCGGGCTAAAGTGAAAAAAAGCTGCGGACTACATGTCTGTAGACTGTCAACTATTCCCTATTTCACCCGATTGGGGTTTTCACTGACAAATGCTGACCAAGCCCCTTTTTTAGCTCCTTTCTTTTTGGAAGCTGCCGATGGTAGTGCATTGGCGTGATAATGGTGACAAATTGCAATCGCCACGGCATCGGTTGCATCCAGGTATTCGGGCTGAAGTTCCTGTTTGAGAATACTTTGCAGCATATAAGCGACCTGTTCTTTGCTGGCGCTCCCGCTACCCGTTACCGACATTTTCACTGTCTTGGGAGAATACTCTACAATCGGAATGCTACGGTTGAGAGCCGCCGCCATTGCCACTCCCTGCGCCCTTCCGAGTTTGAGCATGGATTGGGGGTTTTTTCCGTAAAAAGGGTCTTCAATCGCCATTTCATCTGGCAAAAATTCTTCACACAACTGCGTGATGCGGTCGAATATTTTCTTTAGTTTCAGTTCGTGGCTGTTATATTTGTCGAGTTTTAAAACCCCGTATTGAATCAGCTCAATGCGCTGTCCGATGACGCGAATGACACCGTAACCCGCAATGCGTGTGCCGGGGTCAACGCCCAAAATGATTTTTTCCGTTTGATTTGACAATTGGTCTTGCATGATGCAAAGTAACACCCCTTCGTGGTCTTCTCAGCTTTCTTCGCTCAAAAAAATCGCGTGGGTATTCAAATTAGTGCTTTTGGCAGCGATGTTGGCCTATTTGTATTTCACCATTCTTGAAAAAGGGCAAAGTTTGAAAGACGTGTATCGACTGCTTCGTGAAAATTTGCGCAGTCCTCATTGGATAGAGTTGACCATCGTGGTACTTCTCACACCAATCAACTGGGCGTGTGAAAGTCGTAAATGGCAATTGTTGGCGCAAAAGATTGAAAATATCAGTTTCCTACAATCCCTGAAAGGAGTGTTGGCAGGATTGGCACTTGGATTTATGATGCCTAACAACGTTGGCGATGCGGCAGGACGGGTGCTGTCGCTCCAAAGCAACCAACGACTGACGGGCGTAGGTGCGGCATTGCTGTCTAATGGTTTACAGTTTTATGTGTCTTTGTTGTTTGGAACACTGGGTTGGGCATATTTAATCAGCCAACAGTCAACGCTGCAACAATGGCCGCAATTAATGCTTCTGGGAGCGTTGATTTCTACCTTAGGGTTCGGTATATGGTTGATTACCAAACGGAAAAATGCTGAAAAGTACCTTGAACGCTATCGTTGGTTTCGATGGATAGAACCATACGTAGATGTCATTGCACAATACAATTTAATTGAAATTCGCCGGGCATTTCGGTGGGCCGCATTGCGTTATGGGGTATTTACGGTGCAGTTTGGTTTATTGCTGCTGATTTTTGACGTATCATTGCCCGTTTTAGCCGCAATTTCAAGCGTTTTTTTGGTGTATTTTGCTAAAACACTCATTCCGGCCCTCAATTTTCTGGGGGATTTGGGCATTCGAGAAGCTTCGTCTTTGTACTTTTTTAGTTTTTATACGGTCGAACCTGCCCGTATTGTAGCCGTGACACTGACACTTTGGTGCATCAATATTTTACTTCCTGTGTTGATAGGAGTATTTTGGGTGATGAAAATGCGTTGGTGGCGTTGATTTTACTCAAAAATCTTTAATAACCCCGCTACCGTTTTGTCCGATAGTTGAAACAATACATTGGGGAAAAGCCCCAACAGTAAAGTCGCCAAGGCAAGTGGAATCAGCAGCCACTTTTCACGGGAAGTTAAATCGGAAAGCAAGGCTTGTTCCGCAGGAATTTTTACCCAAAGTTTCCCAAAAAACATGCGTTGCAGCGTCCACAAAAAGTAAGCGGCGGCTAAAATAATCCCCAGGGTACCGGAGGCCGCTAACCAAGTAGGTAGTACGTTCGATTGAAAACCTCCCATAAGCGTGAACAACTCACCCACAAAACCCGAGAAACCGGGCATTCCGAGCGATGCAAAAAATGCGATGCCTGTTACTACGGTGAAAGCAGGCATAGGGCCTATCAGTCCGCGATAATTATCAATGAGACGATTGTGAGTGCGGTCGTACAGTACTCCCGCAATTAAAAACAACATCGCTGAAAGTATTCCGTGACTGACCATTTGGTAAACGGCCCCGTTGACGCCTTCGGCAGTCAATGATGCTATTCCCAATACGACAAACCCCATGTGGGATACGGATGAGTAAGCAATCATTTTCTTTAAGTCATTTTGCGCCAGTGCGTTGAATCCGCCGTAAATGATGGAGATAACGCCCAGCAACGCCAACGTAAAGGCATATTCGTTGGCAGCATCAGGAAAAATGGGGTAGGCAATTCGGAGCAATCCATACCCTCCAACTTTCAACAAAATTCCCGCTAATACGACCGACACTGGAGTAGGGGCTTCTACGTGTGCATCGGGGAGCCAAGTGTGCAGGGGAACAATCGGAAGTTTGATGGCAAAGCCAATAAACAGCAACCAAAAAGCCAACATTCGAGAAGGAATTCCAAAAATATTGACTTCGCCGGTGAGTGATAAAATACTGTCAGATAAATAATTGCGCCCGTCGGTCATGTACCGTAAGTCAAACGTATGTACTAAGGTTTTGGTCAATTCCGATTCGTAAGGGTCAATGACGGACAGGTACAGTCCAATCATTACAATCAGAATAAGGATTGAACCGACCAGTGTATAGAGGAAAAATTTAATCGAAGCATATTCGCGACGAGGTCCTCCCCATAAACCAATCAGGAAGTACATGGGAAGCAGCATGAATTCAAAAAACAAGAAAAACAGAAAGAAATCCAAGGCGAGAAAACAACCCGTTATGCTTGTGGTGAGCAATAAATACAGCGAAAAATAAGCCTTTTCGCGTTTGTCAATGTTCCAGGAAGCTACTGCGCCTATCAACATAACAAGGGAAGTAAGTAAAACCAAAGGAAAACTGATGCCGTCAATTCCGACCAAATAATCGATGGAAACAGTACCCAGGCTGCCCAGAGAGAGTGTAATCCAATCCGCTTTTTCGACAAATTGGTAGGCTGAGGTATTCGTTTGAAACTGAGTCCACATCACCACCGAAACCACTACCTGCATGACACAGAAAAAGAGATTGATGCTCTTGTAAAGATGCTTTTGTGAATTTGGAAGCAGTACAATGGCAACCGCTCCGACAAGTGGATGGAATAAAAAGAAAGAAAGTAAATAAGGAATCATATATAGATTATCGTAAAATCAACTTAACATCCAGAATAACAGGAAAAGTACCCCTACCAACATCGCCACAAAATACGATTGGATTTGCCCGTTGTGTAAACTTCTTGTTCGGTTTCCGAAAAATCCTGCTACCCAAGCCAATCCATTTACAATACCATCTACTATCATTCGGTCAAAACGTCCTACCAAATGTGCAGTAATAACAGTCAAATAACCAAATCCATTTACTGTCACATCTAAGACTCTTTGATCAAAATAGGATAAATGATGCGCTATTTTTTGCATTGGAGTAATTAAAAACAAAAAATGATCGGTTGTAGGGTCATGCTCGCGCAATAACTGTACCCACTGTTTTGCATCTTCAAAACGGTGTATAAATGAGGCTTTGAGTTGATCGTGCCACTGCGCAAGCAGTTGAACCAACGAGGGTGCTGAATGAGTAAAGGTGCAAAGATAACCTAAACCCAATCCTGTCACTGCCACAATCACGGACGCAATCGCAACAACGGTGTGTAATTGATGATTAAGGTTGGATTTGAATAAATTGAAAAACCACCCATGACTCGCGTCGAAAGGATTCCATGAAAACCAGATAAAAACTGACAAAGATGCCAAGATAACCATCGGTATTTTCATAAAGCCGTCGGTTTCGTGCAAATGCTCATCGGGATTTGCTGATTTGGAATCAGCACTACGCTCTAAAAATACCATTCGCCATTGCCGAGCTACATAAAAAGCTGTCAAACCTGCTGAAAGTAACCCAATTGTGGGAATAAAATAAGCTATACCTCCGTTTCTGCCTGCCCAAGCAAAAGCTTCCACTAAAATCGCATCTTTTGATAAAAAGCCTGAAAAGAAAGGCAATCCAGCTAACGCTGCCGCACAACCGGTATACGCAAAAAAAGTAACGGGCATTTTCTGCCTTAACCCGCCCATCTGTCGCATATCCTGTGAGTGAACAGCGTGGATTACCGCTCCTGCACACAAAAACAACCCGGCCTTAAAGAAGGCATGAGTCAATAAATGGAACAGGGAAGCTTCTCTTGCGCCTACCCCCATTCCCATTACCATGAGACCGAGTTGCGAAATGGTTGAGTAGGCCAATAATTTCTTAATATCAGTTTGAAAAATAGCTCGATAGGCTCCCAGCAGCATGGTGATAGTGCCAATCAAAGTCACCACAAGAAGGGCATCAGGCGTTAATAGAAAATGGATTCTTGCCAATAGAAAAATACCTGCTGCCACCATCGTAGCCGCGTGAATCAGCGCTGACACGGGTGTCGGCCCTTCCATGGCATCAGGTAGCCAAGCTGACAACGGAAATTGGGCTGATTTGCCAATGGCCCCGCAAAATAGCAAAAGCCCAATTATCAGCAAACCATTCTCCGTTGTCTGTGAACCGTTAACTGATAACTGATAACTGATAACTGACATTTCCGTCGTCCCGAATTGCCAAAACAGCAATAAAATGCCCACCAAAAAACCGGCATCACCGATTCTGTTCAATAAAAAAGCCTTCTTTGCTGCCCAAACAGCACGGGGCTTCTCGTACCAAAAGCCAATCAATAGATAAGAAGAAAGTCCCACCAATTCCCATCCTACGTACATCAACAGTAAACTTCCTGCCAAAACAATGACTAACATGGAGAAGACGAATAAGCCCAGAAAAGCAAAATAACGCCATTTTCCTGCATCATCGTGCATGTAGCTGATGGAGAAAACGTGTACCAATAACGCTACCAAATGCACCACGGCGAGCATCAAAAGTGTAAGATTGTCAATCTGAAGCGATAAGGTAAAAGATTTTTTCCCGAGGCTAAACCATTCGAATACAAAGTGCTGTGGAGAATTTACCAATTCTTTTGCCAACACAATAGACAAGACTAATCCAATCAGTGTGATGAAAGAAGCAATCCCGCCGACCCATTGATTGGTCTTTTTTCCCGCGAGGAAGAAGACCAAAAAAGAGCTTAGCGGTAAGAATAGAAGAATGAGTAATACTGAAAACATCAAAACGGTTGCGTTATGCGTCGGCAAAAGTAAAAACTATCCGCCAACTTTCAGAAGTTTTTAAGTGAACGGATTAGCCTGTAAGTTCTTTACTTCAGTTCCAAAACCCTTTTTATCCCCTCTACTATCAAATCGGGGTCGCTCCAAGGTACGAAGTGATTCATGTTCTCCTTCCAAATTGTCGTTACTCTCACGTGCGGGAGTTGTTTTTTTACAAATTCAGCGTTTCCCGGTGCTACCAATACATCTTTACCTCCCTGTACCACTACCACCGGGCAGTGAATTTTATCCCAGTTCGGTTTCATCCTTTTCAGTTCCTTTTCCAAAGGTAATAGTTCGTCATTACTGCTTCTGAAAAAAGCGGGCATTGCCCACCGTAGCGGCGTATATTTTAAGGGGAAACGGTACCAATTGGAAGGCTCTAAATCAGGGTCAACAGCTCCTGCGACAATAACAAGACCTTTGATATACTGTGGATACATAATAGCCATCTGCACAATCACGGGGCCTCCGTAGGAATGGCCTATCAGCACGACAGGTTGTTTTTGCATTTTTAAAATCGGCAATAAAGCTTCGGCCTGAAGCTGAAGTTCATCTTCGGCTCCCCCTTTTGCGGCTTCTCCAAAGCCCGGTCTGTCAGCCGACATCAACCGGCAATGTTGGAGTAAAAAAGTGTCTTTAAGAAATGCCTTAAAATTATCCCATGAACCAGGCGAACCGTGCACAAATAATACCGGTTGGCGCAACGAATCACCGGTGGCAACGTAATGTAACTGACGCCCAATGGATTCATAAAAATGACGTTGAGGAGGATAATTACTTTTGGAAAAATAACTGTACATCGCTTCGTCGTTAATGCGTGTACTAAAGCAGGAAGACGCAACGACTGCAATCATATAAAACAGACACACAACTAACATAATTTTTCGGCGTTTCATAGCTGATTCAGGTAGAGTTATCTAATGTATTGAGAGATTTCTTATTTTTTGAGTAAAATTGACCAAAAGAAACGGTAACCTCGTAATTATTTCGATGGTTTTTAGTAGATATAACATATTAATCTTACTTCTGTTTACCTTGATTTTACGCGATTCATTGGGGCAAAGTCCCAATCCCAATCGTATAGATTCACGGAAAGCGTCGCGTACCCGAGATACACTGGAATACAAACCCACGTTAGACAGCCTTTTTAAAGTTCGGATAGATTCTCCAACGGCAAAAGATACGGCGTTTGGAATGAAGGCCAAAAAAGTGGTTCCAAAAACAGTATACAATTTTCTCTTTCGAGATATTTATAACAGAACCGATTCTGGTCAGGTAAGTCAAATTGAACAAAACCCCCACAAACCTTACGAAGGACGTTGGATTAGGAAAGTCTATGTTCACAATATGGATGCGTTTGGACACAGTGTATACGATACGACCATTGTACCCAATAACTGGCTGGATCGTGTTGGCAATCAGTTTCACCGAAGTACCCGTGAGCGGGTCATTATGCGCAATTTTCTATTTTTTGAGGAAGGAGACATCATAGATCCCGAAAAAATTAAGGATAATGAGCGCTATTTGCGTCAGCAGGGTGTTTTTCATGACGTTCGGATCGTAATTATCCCTTACATGAACGCCAAAGATGCAGTGGATGTCCACGTCTATACGCAGGATATTTGGTCGCTGCTTCCTGACGGCTCTGCTTCTGGTGTCGATAATTTTACGGTAGGGCTTGACCAGAAAAATTTTGGAGGAATGAGTCATTCTTTCAAAAATACGATTTCTTACAACGGAAAAGACGAGCGGCAACGACTCGAATACGCAGGCCGTTATTTTATTCCTTCTTTTAGAAAAACGTTTATTTCGGGGCAGGGAATTCTGAATATGCAGCGGGACCAAAAACAGATAAATTTCAAAGCCTATCGTCCTTTTTTGACTCCCGAAATGAAATATGCAGGTTCTATCGAAATCGGATATAACAATATACGCCTGTTTGAATTTATCAAAGACCCGCTTACAGGGCGCTCTACCCGCAATTATTTCTGGTCTCAATACGTCTTATTTGACGCCTGGATGGGGCGTTCTTTTAAATTATTTTTTGGAGATCAACAACTCCGTGAACGCGCTCGATTTGTAGTAGCCCTGCGTCACACGCGTCAGTCATTTTATAACCGCGACAGGTCAGTAACCGATAGCACCAATCAACTTTTTCAAAACACGCGTCCTACTTTGTTTAGTGTTGGGTTTTCCAACCGCCGTTACCAGCGAGATTTGCTGATTTATGGATTCGGTCGTACCGAAGACGTTCCTGTGGGAGATTTAGCGGCTTTTATCTATGGCAAAGACCCCGCAGAATTGGGCCAACGGAAATACGTAGGTATCAAATTTTCAAGAGCTCGGTATATTAAAGCAGGCTATCTATACACGTTGGTTAATGTCGGTACTTATTTAAAAGATGTAGCTGCCGAACAGGGAGTTTTTAGTACTGAGGATAATTACTTTACTCCCTTGCATGGATTGGGCAGAGGATGGTACGCCCGGCATTTTCTTAATTTGAAATTTGCGTGGGGCTTCAATCGTTTTCAAAACGAATATTTGAATATAAGCGGCAATGAAGGAATTCCGGGAATTTATAGTGATGAACTTCGCGGTACACGAAAACTGGTAGTGGGAGTAGAGACGGTATTTTTTAGCCCTGTTAATGTATTAGGATTCAGAATAGCTCCGTTTGTATTTGCCAATGTTGGCTGGACTACCTTCGATGGTCAAAAACTATTCGGTCATCTTCCTTACCAAGGCTACGGCATTGGTTTTAGATTTCGTAACGAAAATCTTACCTTCAATACGTTTCAGGTTCGATTAAGCTACTATTCTGGCATTCCTGACGTTACGCAGCCATTTCGGGCCGGATTTGACGGGATTTCACCGCTTCGATTTCGAGATTTTGACATCTCCGCTCCAGAAATTGTCCCCTTCCAATAAATTTATTTTAATAAATGTATTGACATACAATGTAATTACATTTATATTTGCATCGTCAAAGTTCATACGTATATGTCCATCGAAACCGACATCAAACAAACAAAGTTCAGAAATCCGCATCATCGAATGGCTCTCAATTTGCTTTATACTACAAATTGGTTGTCAAACAGTCAGGCGTGTTTGTTGAAACCTTATGATTTAACACCGCAACAGTACAATGTTCTTCGCATTTTGAGGGGACAGTATCCAAAGCCTGTACGGGTAAATGACATCATTGAGCGCATGTTGGACAAAATGTCGAACGCCTCACGCTTAGTGGACAAACTTTTATTGAAAGCCTTAGTAAAAAGAACTGAATGCCCTCACGACCGTCGCGCCGTAGATGTGGTCATTACTGAAGCTGGACTGGAAATTTTGTCTGAATTAGATAAAATGCAGGAAAGTTGGGAAAATCAACTCAAACGGTTGAGCGAGCAGGAAGCCGATTTGTTGAGCGAATTGATTGATAAGCTTCGCGGCTCCGTTGAGATGGCCGATTAAGGTTCTTGTAATAATTTCCAACAAAAAGAGCCTGGAAATCATAAGTAGAATTTGAAAATCTATTAAATCAATAAATCAAAATCTTTAATTTAATTTTTTTAATTTTTAAACATCCTACAAAATACAATGAAAACGATTGGAATGATTGCAAGTGTGTTGGTTGCCGGTTTGTTAGTAGTAAATACTGCGGTAGCAACTGAAAAAAATGGCGCTAAAAAAGCAGTAGCGTACAAAGTAGACGCGGCAAAAAGCGTAGTGAAATGGCATGCAAAGAAAGTAACAGGCGAGCACTTTGGTACGATTGGTTTGGCAACTGGTGCATTGAATGTTGATGGCACTAAAATTTCAGGCGGTTCTTTTGAAATAGACATGACCAGCATTAAATGTACTGACCTTACTGATGCAGGATACAACGCTAAATTAGTAGGCCACTTAAAATCAGAGGATTTCTTTTCGGTAGAGAAAAATCCAAAAGCAACTTTTGTTATTACGAAAGTAGATGGCAAAGGAGCTAACGTAAACATTACCGGTGATTTGACAATCAAAGGCATCAAAAACAGCGTTACTTTCCCTGCAACAGTAACCGCTGATGCGAAAGGTGTAACTGCGAATGCAAAGATTGTGCTTGACCGTGCAAAATGGGATATCCGTTACGGTTCAAAAACATTCTTCCCTAACATTGGTGACAAAATGATCAATGATGATTTTGAAATCGATTTGGCTTTGACTGCTGCTAAATAAGCAAGAAGTCAATAACTGACAAGTTTACATTAAAAACAACAAAGACTCGTTCGTAAAGGACGAGTCTTTGTTGTTTTTAATGTAATTTTTTTTCAACATTCACGTTATTTACTCTAAAATAGTGTCAACTGCCTGCTTACCGCAAATTTCCATGAAACGCCTTATCTGCCTGTTAACAGCCCTTTCAACCTTTACGTATGCCCAAACTACTCAATCCGCTGAGGAGACGGAAGATGAAGCATTTGTGTGTCATTATTTCGGGTATAAACAATTGAAAACCCCGAAGGAGATTTGTAATTTTCTGAGCTTTCGCTCCAACCAGCACGCCGAAGAAGTAGTGGATCAAATCCTGCGTCAAGTGGGATTGCTCCGCAACTTCGTGGTAGTGGAGTGTCCTAACACAGAAAATTGCTTTGCTACCGTTGTCGATGGACAACGGTACATCGTGTATGACGGCGCGTTTATGAAACGCGTCGAAAACGCTACCAACACCGACTGGTCAGCCATTAGCATAGTAGCCCATGAAATCGGGCATCATTTGCAGGGCCATACCATCGACGGCAAAGGAGCACGTCCACAAAAAGAATTGGAAGCAGACCGTTTTTCGGGTTTTGTGATGCAACGTTTGGGCGCTTCTCTTGATGAAGCACTTGTTGCCATCAAAACGTTGGGTGACGATAAACCTACGTATTCGCATCCAGCCAAAGCTACACGAGTAGAAGCTATCCGTCAGGGATGGGCGGATGCAGCAGGTTTATCCAAAAACCCAATGGCAAAAAATGATAAGCCTGCCACGGTTACTAATCATGTGAATGTCAGCGCTCCCAAGCAGATGCCAACTACTACCCACGAGTCACCCGCGGCAGACACACAGGAAGATGAGGATGAAGGATGTATTGCGGGTAACTGCGACAATGGCCTCGGAATTTATGTCCACGAGAGCGGCGAGCGTTACGAAGGTGATTTCCGCTATGGCAAACGTCATGGTACAGGAGTGCAATATTATCCCGAAGGAAAAATGAAATACAAAGGTGAATTTCGCGCTGATCAGCGTGCGGGGTACGGAGCCTATTATTTTTCTAACGGAGACAAATACGTGGGTTTATTTCAAAACAATTTACCACATGGAAAAGGAACCTACTATTACGCAGATGGTGACCGATTTGTCGGAATCTACGAAAATGGCAAACGCAACGGTCAAGGAGCATTTTATCACAGAGACGGACGCCGTGAAGCAGGAGTTTATTCAGATGACGAACGAGTAAAATAGTATTTAGCATGGATTTTGGGAAGTTAGAAGACATTTCAGGAGTAAATTTCAGTTTGCCAACGGACCACCCGTTTATGAGCAAAGCTCTTAATAGCTTCGAAGCTTCTACCCCCAAATCCAATCTCTGCTTCGTGGGCCCGCCCATTTGGTCAAATAAAGAATGGGTAGGCAAAATTTATCCGACTACGGCCAAAGAAAAAGATTTTCTATATCACTACACTCGGCAGTTCAACACGATTGAGCTTAACGTCACACATTATCAAATCCCAAGCGAAGCGACTATTCAGCGTTGGCGGGAAGCGGCTTCGCCGGGTTTTCGATTTTGTCCTAAATGGCCTCAGGAAATCAGCCATGAACGCCAATTAAGAGGCTGTGAAGCCCTGAGTCATGCCTTTACAAACTCAGTGTTGGGTTTAGGTGAACACTTGGGAACTACTTTTTTGCAATTAGCTCCCTATTTTGATTCCCGTCAACTCCGTACATTGGAAGCATTTTTGAAACAACTGCCCCCGGGTTTTCCGATTGCCGTCGAATTTCGACATCCCGATTGGTTTTCCAATCCATCCGTTTGGCAGGAAACACTTCTGATGCTCCATCAAATGGGAGTTGGTACTGTCATGTCAGATGTGGCAGGCCGTCGCGATGTACTGCACATGAGCCTTACCACACCAACCGTCGTATTACGTTTTGTGGGAAATGAACTGCATCCCACCGATTTTACTCGGGTAAATGCCTGGGCAAACAGACTTAAGAATTGGTATCTTCAAGGGCTACAAACAGCCTACATCTTTGTTCACTGCGGTGAAAATATAAATGCTCCCGAACTGACTAAATACTGGATTGAGCAACTCAATCAACAGTGCGATTTTGCTCTTTCTCCCCCTCGGATTCAACCGAAAGCAGTGCAGGGAACCCTCTTTTAGTAATTGCTTTTCAGGGATAACCTCCCCAATTTCAGATAGTTGTTTAGTTAGATATTAAAAAAAAAGCTGGTTTACGCAACCGGATTTGACAACCCTACGTAAATAACTGCGGAAACATTCTCTGAGACAAACAAAACAACTAAAGAACATGCAGGAAAACACAATGAAGCGTGGACAATTCTTACGCGAATTAGGGCTGAGCAGTAGCGCATTATTAGCATTTTATTGTATTGGAACAACAATGACTGCCTGTTCTACCGGCAGTAGTGATCCCACTCCAACAACAACCGGTACAACATCCGGAATCACTGGTAATGCGGATACCGCCAAAGGAGCGATTAGTTTCACCCTTGATTTGACAAACAGTAAATATTTAACCCTTAAAACAGCGGGTAACTTTGTCATCGTGGACAGCATCATCGTAGCAAATGCCAAAGGTACATTGGTTGCGTTGTCGAAAGCCTGTACCCATGAAGGCACTGCACTAAGCTACCGTTCTGCTCAAAATGATTTTCACTGCAGTAACCACGGCTCAGAGTTCAGTACTACGGGAGCCGTTGAAGTGGGCCCGGCCACAAAAGCCTTGGCAGTGTATCAGGCACAACTTAGCTCGGACGGAAATACATTGACGGTAAAAGCATAAAATTCCTTTTACAAGTCTATTCTTTGAAACTCAACGTAGAACCTCGACGAACCTATATTTTTATGAAAGTATTTATTCAGATAAGTATCGCATTGCTGTGGCTGAGTTCGATAGCGGGGTGGGCACAGGATGACTTGCCAAAGATGCTCGAAGAAAATGAGCCGAAAACCTCTAATTTCACCACAGCAACTTTTAAAGGCACACGGATTATTAATGGGCATTCGGTGGAAACGGTAAAAAAGAATCACTTAGATTTTATCATTCATCACCGTTTTGATGCGCTCAATTCCGGGGCGTATAATCTGTATGGTCTTGATTATTCTACGGTTCGTTTGGGATTTGAATATGGTATTACGGATCAATTTATGATTGGAATCGGGCGGAGCAGTGTTCAAAAAACGTATGACTTTTTGGCCAAGGCAAAATTGCTTCGTCAATCTTCCGGTACAAGAAATGTCCCGGTTTCGGCAACAGCTTTCGTGAGTGCGGTTATTGAAACTCAAGACAAAACGTTGGGTACACAAGATCAGACCTCCTACTGCACGCAACTTTTAATCGCCCGAAAATTCAGCGATAAACTGTCTTTGCAACTCAATCCGACGCTGTTGTATCGCAATCGTGTTGCCACGGCAAAACAGGAACGTGCACTTTTTGCTTTGGGAGTTGGCGGAAGATTGAAGCTTAATAAACGCCTGTCTCTTAATGCCTATCAGGGCATTTTGATAAAAACTTGGGATGAGCTACGTTTGTAAATTTTACGACCAAGCAAAACCCCAATGAAATTAACCCATCCCGAAAAAAAACGGATAACCGTTCCAAAGACCA
>NZ_JAIXST010000313.1 GCF_027484545.1 Runella sp.
GTGGACTAAAACAGGTTTGCAACAAGTAGCTAATATTAGGGTCGCTTTTAAAAACAATCAGTGCAATAAAGTAACCGATTTAATAAAAATGGCGGCTTAATAAACTTGTCCTACACCCTCTACGTTCAATACCAGACATATCCACAAAACTTCCGTAGACAGTGGATTTCATCTTTATCTGGGCGTAACCGCTTTCTCTACGTGGATTTTAGACGATAAAACCCGCTACTTTACGGGTACTACTGATGTCCCTTTTTCTCCCGAACAGAGTGCACGTGTTCCAACGATTCTGGAGCCCAGAGAAATCGTCACCGTCAATGGGCTTAACGGAACCTCCTATACTTTTCCTGCCGGACTGGGAATCAAAGCTGTGGCATTAGCAGTACCGCAATTGACCATTGGCAGTATTTTCGGTACGGAGTTTAACGTTCGATTCTTCGGCTATGATTTTGGAGGGGATTTTGGAAAACTTCAATTTTTGGGCGGCGGTGTTCGGCATGATATCGGAAGGTATTTTGTAAAGGACTCACGCCTCAAAATTTCGGCAGAGTACTGCTTCCAAAAACTCAACGTAGGCAATTATTCTGACCTTACCATGCATAAAATCGGAGTCTATGCCGGCCACCAATGGAAGCTGTTTCACTACTACGCCTACTTGGGTTATCAAAAAAGCGCGATGAATATTGATTACGCAGGCTCCGCGGATGCTTCGCCCGTTCATGTACCTCTCAGTAACAAAAACCCCTTACTGCTCGCTGCGGGAATGGGCGTAAAACTGTGGATTTTCTGGCTCAATGTACACGGAAATTTCATTCGCCCCGTGGTAGCGGCGGCAAGTTTAGGCTTCAGTTTTTAAATCATTTAATCCATTTAAGTTCAAGAATCTGTTATGAAAAAAATCGTTTACTTACTGCCTTTAGCCTTCTTTTCTATCGCACTTTTTACCTTAACTTTTGCTCAATCGGTCAATCTTACCAAATCAGTTTATGCACCGGGAGAACGAATTGTCGTTAATTTTTCAGGGTTTTCTGGTAATGCCAAAGATTGGATAAGTATTGCCCAACCCGGCAGCGCAGATGATAAATACATCGTTTGGGAATATATAAATGGCAGCAGAAGCGGCTCTGTGAGTTTTAACGGACTCCCGTATGCCAATTACGAAATCAGGGGCTATTATAATAATGAAAGTACGGTAAGAGCGCGGGCATCTTTCAAGGTGGGCAATGCTGACCAGAACCTTTCCGTCAGCCTTTCCAAATCGGTTTATCCTCCCAACGAACGAATCGTGGTTAATTTTTCAGGATTTTCTGGTAACGCTAAAGATTGGATAAGCATTGCCCAACCCGGCAGCGCGGATGATAAGTACATTTTATGGCAATATACCAATGGAAAACAGAGCGGTACCGTGGATTTTGCAGGACTGCCCGAAGGCAATTACGAAGTACGCTCTTATTTTAACAATGAAAGCGTAATCAAATCAAGATATGCTTTTACGGTGGGTAAAGCATCACCTACGACTGGTAAGACTGGAAGGTCGGGGCGGTTTTGCAACAAAGAACTAAGCCTATTTTATTCCGGTGTATATGGGCTGGGGTTATGTTGGGGCAGATTGGGCTCGGATGTGATTGCCCCCGGCACTATTACCGATGTACAGGCTACGCTGACTACTACCATTACCGCGCTAAACACCATCACCTGTCTTGATTTTGACGTTCAAAAAATCAGCAGTTACTCCGCCCGTTTGCCAGGAATGTCAAGAGTACAGGCGGTCAATGAGATTGATTTACTGATAAAAGAAATTCTGGGGTCTATTCAGCGGGCCAATATTAGCTGCGACAACGGAGCCGGGCTAACCTCTCTGTATTTGATTGGTATCCATTTAGGTGCTTCGCAGGCGATATGCAATACGTTTGTATGCCGAGCGATTCCCATGGACTGGCAAACAAACCTTCGCAACCATTTAAGTTTGGTTAGTAGGGGAATATCCGAATATAGTGCCTGTATTCCCGGAGTCAGTCCATCCTTAGTCAGTACAGTTGCGGTGGGTTCGCCCAATGCCTATATCCCTTTCTCCACCATAGTCGCCATTCATATTCAGGTGTTATGGAGTGTTTCCTTATCTACCTGTTGCTGTTCGTGCAAATAATCCAATGTCTTGGCTTAAATCTTCTAAAACCATGAAAAACTATCTATTGTATTTCCTCCTATTGTGTTTTACGCTGCAACAGGCTTGCGCTCCTTCCATCTTAAAAAAAGTAAAAGTTAGCCGAACAGTCACTAAAACAATCCAATTGAACTATGCCATTAATCAGGTTGGTAATTTTCAGACGTATCAACTCATTGACAGCCGTGACATTACGAATTTATTTGACCCCGAAAATAACAAAGTATCCAGCGCAACGATCGAAAAAATTGATATTCACGGAGTTAGCATCGGAGCAAAAGTTCTTCCAACCAATACAGCCACTCAGGTAATACTAAGTGCCGATGTAGTGAGCGGTGCTTTGCTCAACACCATCAGTCCGCTGTTGAATGAGACCAAAACCATTGCTATTTCCAAGAGTGAGGGGTTGGATTTGGAAAATGCTCTGGGCAATGCCATCGGAACAACCGATGATGTCTCTATCTACAATGCTATTTCGATTTTGAAGGCCAAAGGTGCATCAGAATTACAAAAAATTTTGGACGCCAACCTAAGCGGTATCAACCGAGGAGGCTTAAGCATCCGTTTGAACGGAAAAGTACCGGCCCAGCGTCTGGTGATGAACCTAACCTTTCAAATCAATGCCTCAATCACCTTTACCCGCTGTGAACAAATACTGGTGAGTGGTGAGATGTCTGTAGATGACGAGTGTATTTAATCAGAACTCCTCACTGCTTGCCAACAGGCAGCGTAATGACAAACTCTGTCCCTTCGCCTTCGGTACTGGTCACTTCCAGCGAGCCCTGATGGGCTTTGGTAACAATATCATACGACAACGACAGCCCAAGTCCAGTCCCTTCACCTGTGGGTTTGGTGGTAAAGAATGACTGAAAAACCTTTTGGAGAATGGCCTGTGGAATGCCAGTACCATTGTCTCTAACGCGTATTTCAACGAATTTTCCCTCTTTTACTACCGTACTTACCCAAAGCGTCGGCTCGTAGAAATCAGGAACAAGTTGTTGTTTTTGCTGAAGGGCGTAAAATGAGTTGGTGTAGAGATTGAGCAATACCCTCCCCATGTCCTGCGCAGCAAGGTTGAGCGTCGGAATGTCGGCACTGAAATCGGTAATCAGCTGACAGTTAAAGTTCGGATGAGCGGCCCGTTGGCCGTGGTAGGCAAGGCGCAGGTATTCATCGGTCAAAGCATTGAGGTTGGTGGGTTCCATTTGCCCCGACGATGTGCGCGAGTGTGCCAACATACTGCGCACAATCGAACTGGCCCGCTGTCCGTGATGGGTGATTTTTTGCATATTTTGCTGCAAGTCAGTCAACAGTTCGTTTTCCAATTTTTTGTCCTGGTGTTCGGGTGCTTTTTCGCGTTCTTCCAGCAATTCATCCAACAGTTCAGCGGAGACTTCCGAAAAGTTGTTGACGAAATTGAGCGGGTTCTGAATCTCATGCGCCACACCCGCTGTGAGCTCTCCCAACGAAGCCATTTTCTCTTTTTGAATGAGTTGATTCTGAGTCGCTTTCAGAGTTTCGAGCGATTGATTCAGTTCCGCGGTTCGTTGCTTCACCTGACGTTCAAGGGTTTCGTTTTGGGTAGCCAGTATCTGTTGCTTTTCGTGCTCCTGTGCGAGTGTTTTGGCTGAGAGTTTTTGAACTTCTTCCAGATTCAGTCGCATAGATCGGTACGTATGGGTATAATCGTGCACCAAAGAGAGCGACAGGCCGATGGGAATGCTTAACAATACCGCAAAAACAAAAAAAAGCACCACAAAGGCTAAGATAAAGGCATTATCCCCCAAACTGGTGAGACTTTGTACAATACCCATTATGGCTGCCGAAAGAATCAACAACAGTAAAGCAAAAAGCAAAAAACGGAGCGAATTCCACGGGAGTTTATTGTTGGAATCTCCGTACCGTTTCCCCAACCAACTCACTCTGATATAATCAATCAGCACCAGAAAAAAAGGAATCAAGAATTGGCCATCAGGCAAGGGTTCAATGAAGCATTGATACCCAAAACTAACTGCCAATGCAATAATGACGAGGTAAAAGAACCAACTATGACGTCGTTTTAAATAGGTATAAACGGCGGCCAGCAACAAACCAAAAGCCAGATGAATGGTTAGAACCTCCCCGGCATCCAGCAAGGATTTTTGGGTAAGGGTTCCCAAAAAACCATCTATAATACTGAGGGCAAACAAAATGGTGAAGCAAAAGGTGGCAAAGGCCAGAATCAAGTGTACCTTTTGGTTAGGATTGGCACGAAAAAAAAGAAAATGCAGCAGGGAAAGAATACCGAACAACCCGGCCAGCATACCGCCTACGCCCGCATTCCACGCGGTATTGACCAATTGATTAAGCATGGATTGGTGTGACGGTTCAAGCCAAACCTTAAAAGCTTCCTGATCGGTAGAGGCATAATAGAGGGGGGAGGAACGAAACGAATAGCGTAGAGATATGACATGGGTGTTTGTATCTTTGACGGTAAACGGAATTTGCATGAGCCTAATCTGAGACGTAGAATCCAACGGGTCGAAGGCGTTAGTTGTAGCCACCATTTTCCCGTCTAAATACAGTTCAGAGTTGCCGAATTGTTTTATAATAAGAGTATAGTCCGTTTTTAAAGACTTTTGAGAAAGGCTGAATTGAAGCCGGAACCAGCCTTTTTTTGCTTTCCAAAGGGCCTTGTTGTCCCGTAATGAAATGTTAGCTTTCTGCCAATGAAGATCATGATAGTCGGGTTTTGCCCACTCCAACGAATCTCCCGCCTTGAATTTCCAACGGTCATCCCTAAAAAAGTCCTCCCCTTTTTGAATGTTGATTCCAACCTGCTGGCTTTGCGCAAAAAAGGGCAGTAAAAGAATAAATACGATATAGTGTTTTTTCATAAGTGGCGGTTTGAAAGGCTGAAATACGGCGAAAAGATGCGCTTTGCCAAATTAGGGAACAAATGAGAAACGACCAAAATCTGCGCACAATTTAGGCGAGACCGTCATTTGCCGTTGAAGCGTTTATTGAACGGGTAGATTTATTCACTAAAAGGACTCTTTACAATTATATAGGGAAGTGTTTACCGATTACAGCATAAAAACGCTATTTTTATGGGTTATACACTCCCCAAAATAGCACAAAAGCGATATAAAATAAGCAAATTCCTAACCATGACTTTGGGTAAATGGGGTAGGTTCTGCTATATTTGCCCGAATTTTTGGAAACTGTAAATCAAAATCCTAATTACTACGCATGAATAATATCATTTATCTCGTTCCTGCTTTTGGTGTCGTGGGGCTACTGTACACTGCCTGGCGTTTCAGCTGGGTGTCAAGTCAGCCTGTCGGTGATGCAAACATGCAAAAACTCTCGGGTTACATTGCCGATGGTGCTATCGCCTTTTTGAAAGCCGAATGGAAGATTCTGGCCTATTTCGCCATTCCTACGGCCATTATTTTGGGTTATTTGGGTACTCAGGAAGGTACCCCCGAAAATCCTATTCACTCTTCTCCTCTTATTGCCGTTGCCTTTTTGATTGGGGCGCTGTTGTCTGCTACGGCGGGTTACATCGGTATGAGAGTCGCCACCAAAGCCAACGTACGTACGGCACAGGCCGCGCGTACCTCACTGGCTAAAGCCCTGGAAGTTTCTTTTACGGGCGGTTCCGTCATGGGAATGGGCGTAGCAGGTTTGGCCGTTTTGGGTTTAGGCGGTCTTTTCATTGCCTTTTACAATTACTTCGCTGCGGGCAAAGCCCTTACTTCTGATGAAATGAAAACCGCCATCGAAGTATTGGCTGGTTTCTCGTTGGGAGCGGAATCTATCGCGCTTTTTGCGCGGGTAGGTGGCGGTATCTATACCAAAGCAGCCGACGTAGGCGCTGACCTTGTAGGTAAAGTAGAAGCAGGTATCCCCGAAGATGACGTTCGTAACCCTGCCACTATCGCCGACAACGTAGGTGATAACGTAGGTGACGTAGCCGGGATGGGTGCCGACTTATTCGGTTCTTACGTAGCTACTATTTTGGCGACCATGGTATTGGGTCAGGAAATTGAAGTTACCGACAACTACGGCGGTTTCTCTCCCGTATTGCTTCCCATGCTAATTGCCAGTGTCGGTTTATTAGCTTCTTTGGTTTCTACTTTCTTTGTACGTATCAAAGGCGAAACTTCTTCGGTACAAAACGCACTCAATATCGGTAACTGGGCTTCTATTGCCATTACTTTGGTAGCTTGTTATTTTTTAGTAACCAATCTTTTACCTGAAAATATGGTACTCCGTGGCGGTAAGCCTTTTGGAGCAATGGATGTATTCTACGCCATCTTAGTTGGTTTGGCAGTAGGTACACTGATGTCTATGATTACGGAATACTACACTGCGATGGGCAAACGTCCAGTACTTTCTATCATTGAAAAATCAGGCACGGGACACGCTACCAACATCATCGGCGGTTTAGCCGTAGGGATGGAATCAACGGTATTACCCATTTTAACCTTGGCGGCCGGTATCATCCTTTCGTACAAATTTGCAGGTCTTTACGGTGTTTCTATTGCGGCTGCCGGTATGATGGCTACTACAGCGATGCAGTTGGCGATTGATGCCTTCGGACCTATTGCCGATAACGCGGGCGGTATTGCTGAAATGTCACAATTGCCTCCGGAAGTTCGTGAGCGTACTGACAACTTGGATGCGGTTGGTAATACTACTGCTGCTACCGGAAAAGGATTTGCGATTGCTTCTGCTGCCTTGACCTCATTGGCATTGTTTGCCGCGTTTGTAGGAATTGCGGGCATTACCCAAATTGACATTTACAAAGCTGATGTATTGGCAGGCTTGTTTGTGGGCGGTATGATTCCGTTTATTTTCAGTGCTCTTTGTATTTCTGCCGTAGGTAAAGCAGCCATGGAAATGGTAAACGAAGTACGTCGTCAGTTCCGTGAAATTCCGGGAATTATGGAATACAAAACCGAGCCTGAATACGAAAAATGCGTAGCTATCTCTACAGAAGCTTCCATCAAGCAAATGATTCTTCCGGGAGCTATTGCGTTGATTACGCCGGTACTCGTAGGTTTCACCATGGGGCCTGAAGTTTTAGGCGGTTTGTTGGCCGGGGTAACCGTATCGGGTGTGTTGATGGGAATTTTCCAATCAAACGCCGGTGGTGCGTGGGACAACGCCAAAAAATCGTTTGAAAAAGGAGTAATGATTGACGGACAGATGTATTTCAAAAAATCGGAGCCGCACAAAGCTTCGGTAACGGGAGATACCGTAGGGGATCCATTCAAAGATACCTCAGGTCCTTCGATGAACATTTTGATTAAGTTGATGTCAATCGTTTCGTTGGTAATTGCGCCATACATCGCCGTAAAGGGTGGCCACAACCACACCAAGGCTAAAGAAACCATTGAGGTAAACGTGACGAAAGAAAACAACAGCGGTACAATTACGAGCGCTGCCACCTTGAAATTGGACAACGGCCTCGAAATGAATATTGCAGCGAATGGCAATCCTATTGAAGTAGGCTTAATTGATTTCATTCGTTCTGATAAACCCGTTGACAAAACAACTTGGTTTGATTTTGACCGTTTGTTGTTTGAAACGGGAAAATCAACCTTGAAACCTGAATCACAGGAACAACTCAAAAACGTATCCGAAATAATGAAGGCTTTCCCAGCAGTAAATATCAAGTTGGGTGGCTATACAGATAATACAGGTGATGCCAATGCCAACCTTAAACTCTCAGCAGACCGCGCCAAAGCAGTTGAAGGAGAATTGGTTGCGATGGGCGTTGCCACAGAACGTATTGATTCAGAAGGCTATGGCGACCAATATCCCGTAGCTGATAACACTACTGAAGAAGGTCGTGCTAAAAACCGTCGTATTTCTATTCGGGTAACGAAGAAATAAGTCCATGGTTGATAGACTATAGTCCACAGTTTATCATTTGAATATGTCATCAAAAGCTCCGTTTCAGAACGGGGCTTTTTTTGTTGAAAATAACTCATATAATCCATTGAAAATCAATATATTATCTTTAACCGTAGACCATCGACTAAAAACTATGGACTATCAGGGCATTTTGATAAAAACTTGGGATGAGCTACGTTTGTAAATTTTACGACCAAGCAAAACCCCAATGAAATTAACCCATCCCGAAAAAAAACGGATAACCGTTCCAAAGACCA
>NZ_JAIXST010000126.1 GCF_027484545.1 Runella sp.
ACTCCGTGTATTTATTCCTACTCCTAAATCGTCTGTGAGGATAATTTTCATCGTTGCCATATAAGTATAGTTTTTTCCTGAATTTAATCATTTTTGCACAGATTATTTACAGTAAGAAAAACAATAAGTTATTGTAGATTTGCGATGTTTAATTTTGGTGTAATGTGTTGATTTGTAGGTAGTTAATTTGTATTTTCTTTGCCATTAAAAAGATATAAATTAAAATTGGCACAGTTTTATTATGTCGGATAACAACCGTTTACTAAAAAAAACGATTTGATTTGAATCGTAATCGCATTTTATCATTTACATTTACTAACTAATGTATCAACCTATTTGCCCAGAGGAAGGGGCTAATGACTCTATGAATCCGGAAGTGACCGTTATATGCACTTGCTACAATCACGCTTCTTACATCCGTGAAAGTTTGTTGGCGGTAATGCAACAAACGTACTCATCTGTTCAACTTATTGTGATTGATAATGCCAGTACAGACGAATCCCGTCGGGTAATTCAGGAGTTTATTGATCAATATCCACAGGTGATTTTTATAAGAAATACGCATAACATAGGTCTTTGTCGGGCATTTAATTTGGGATTGGGCGAAGCTACCGGTAAATACGTCATTGATTTGGCGGGCGATGATGTGATGGCACCTGGCCGTATCGAAAAACAGGTAAAGGCTTTTGAAGGACTTCCTAAAGACTATGCCGTTGTATTTTCCAATGCGGCTTACATAGATGGTTCTGGCAAAAAATTGGGGTATCACTACGCCTTGGGCACGAACGGTCATGCTGAAGGGGTCGTGCCAACGGGCGATGTGTACAAAGAGATTTTGCGTCGTTATTTCATTTGTACGCCAACCATTATGATGCGCAAGTCAGTGTTGATGAAATTGGGTGGTTACGATGAAAACCTCAGTTACGAAGATTTTGATTTTTTTGTCCGTTCGGCACACGACTATAAATACTATTACTTAGACGAAGTTTTGACCTATAAACGCGTTTTGGAAGGGTCAATGGCCACGCAGTTTTACCGAGTGGGCAATTCCATGCTGAAATCAAGTTGGGAGGTTTGTAACAAAGCCTACGATTTGAGCCGCTCTCAGGAAGAATACGATTTGTTGGCGCATCGCATACGCGGGTTTATCAAAAAATGTTTTGTGGCCGAAGATGCCAAACAGGCCGCCGAGTTTCGTAAATTACTCAATTACATCGAAGACCCGGGTTGGGAAACCGAACTCCTGGTCATGGCCTGTCGACTTCATTTACCCGTCAATCGGGTGTATCAACAATATGCCAAATGGCGCAGTCATCGTAAACTCGCCCTCATGCAACAGGGTCTTCCCTATGTGCGATTGGAACGGTAATACGGTCAACGGTTTACTGTTTACAGCGGGCGGCGTTCCGCTTTACAATTTCTGTTTTTTGGAAATAAGCATTGTTTTTCTAAACTGTAAACCGCACGGGCGGCCCCGCGTAAACTGCAAACTCAAAACTCGCTTTCATGCCTGCCGAATTCATAAGAATACATCCCCAAAATCCCGAACCGCGCAAAATCCAACAGGTGGTGAACAGCCTACGCGAAGGCGGAGTTGTTATTTATCCTACCGATACCGTATATGCCATGGGTTGCGATATCCACAATGCCAGGGCAGTAGAGCGGATTGCGCGTATCAAAGGAATTAAACCTCAAAAAAACGATTTCTCCTTTATTTGCTTCGACCTGAGCCACATTGCCGACTACGCTAAAGTGGGAAACAATGCCTTCAAGGTCATGAAACGACTGTTGCCAGGGCCCTTTACGTTTATTTTGGAAGCTAATAATCGCGTTCCTAAAGTATTGGCCAACCGAAGAACTGTCGGGATTCGGGTGCCGGACCATCCCATTACCCGTCAAATTGTTTTTGAACTCGACCACCCGATTATTACGACATCCATCAAAGATTATGACGACGATATTATGGAATACCCCAACGACCCCGAAGTTATCTTTGAACGCTTTCAGCATCAGGTAGATATTGTCATTGATGGCGGTTTGGGCGGGTTGATTCCGTCCACGGTCATCGATGCCACCAACGACGATTTTGAGATCATCCGCCAAGGAGCCGGAGTGTTTGAAATTTGAAATTTGTTTAGTCAAATCACCTAAAGTCACTTGAAACTCATCCGCAGCCTTTTCTTTTCTACCCTTTTTTGGGGAGTTCTTGTAGGACTTATCGCCTCCTTTTTGCTGGCCTACGTTTTTCCGAGCCTGTTTAGCTTTGCTAAATTACTAACAGTCATTGCCGTTCTTTTGGTTTTGATTGACACTGTATTGCTCTTTAAACCCAATGCCGGTTTTTTCTCCCGTCGCGACGTAGCCGACCGCCTTTCCAACGGCGACCCCAATCCCATTACGCTGTATTTGGAAAATCGCTATCCGTTCAAAACAAGCGTGGAAGTGATTGACGAAATTCCGTATCAGTTTCAAAAGCGGGATGTGTTGTTTGAAGCGCAGTTGGTTCCCAACGAAACCCAATTGTTGCGTTATGAACTGCGCCCCACCAAACGCGGCGAATACAGCTTCGGGGCCGTCAATGTATTTGTAAAAAGCCCCTTGGGATTTGTGAAACGACGCTATCAATTTTCGCAGGACAAAATGGTGGCGGTGTATCCTTCGTATTTGCAAATGCGCCAGTACGAATTGATGGCCATTTCCAATCGTCTTACTGCGTTAGGAATCAAACGGATTCGACGACTGGGTCACAGCATGGAATTTGAGCAAATTCGCCCTTACGTATTGGGTGATGATATAAGAACCGTCAACTGGAAAGCAACGGCTCGACGTAATGACCTCATGGTGAATGCGTTTCAGGACGAGCGTTCGCAATCGGTCTATTGCCTGATTGACAAAGGCCGCGTGATGAAATCGCCGTTTGAGGGTTTAACGTTGTTAGATTACGCCATTAATGCCACCTTAGTGTTAAGCAACATTGCTTTGATTAAACAGGATAAGGCCGGTTTGATTACATTTTCGGAGGTGATTGGTCAAATTCTCCCCGCTGACCGCAAGGCAGGACAAATGCAGAAAATTCTGGAAACGCTCTACAAACAAAAAACGCGCTATCTGGAAAGTGATTATGAAACGTTGTATTCCTACGTAAAAACGCACATTCGGCAGCGGAGTTTGTTATTGTTGTTTACCAATTTCGAGACCGTCAATGCCATGCGTCGGCAGTTGCCTTTTCTGCGGCGATTGGCCAAAACCCATTTATTGATCGTGGTTTTCTTCGAGAATACCGAAACTTCTTTGTTGCTCAAAACGCCCGCCGAAAACACCGAAGACATTTACCTCAAAACCATTGCCGAGCGGTTTTACTACGAAAAGCGCCGCATCGTGAAAGAACTCGAACAATACGGCATCCAATCCATCCTCACGGCTCCTAAAGACCTGAACGCCAATACGGTGAATAAGTATTTAGAGTTGAAGGCGCGAGGGATGATGTAGGGAATATTGAATCTCAAATTGGTAGAGAAGGGGTAAGTTAGCGTTACAGACGCAAATGCCCGGTATTATTGCCATATTGGAATATAAAGTACTAATTTTATGTTGTTGATAGTTGAGCCACTATAGCTATTTAACCGCTTAGACCATGACACAGGTAACACTCACAATCAAAGAGAATAAACAAGCCGAAGCCTTGCTTCGATACTTGGAATCGTTGGATTTCGTGAAGATAGAGCGCAAAATCACGCCCCGGTCTCCCAAACCCAAAGCGGTCAAAGCCGCACAAGGCATGAGAGAATTTTTGGGAGCATTACCTAACAAATCAGCTAAGCAATCGGCTGTTAATAAAGCTGTGCATGAAATACGGGAAGGTAATTTTGACTGATTACTATGCTCCGTATTATCATTGACCCCAATTTGATTGCCAGCGTTTTGATAGGAGGTATCACCCGTGACAGATTCGTTACGTTGACGCAAAGGTTAGACATTTTGGAATTTATCTATTGTGACCAACTTATTCAGGAGATAGGCGCTTTGTCTCAAAAAGCGTATTTTCAGAAGAAGGGAATTGATGACCTTACTGTTAAATCCTTCATTGCTTTTTATCAGGAGTTTGCCCTTAAAGTAATGGTTACGTCTCAGGTAAAAGTGGGGCGTGACCGTAATGACCATTATCTTCTAAGTCTAAGTCGTGATGCCCGGGCTGATTTTCTGATTACCGGTGACCCTGACTTGCTATCACTTCGAAAATACTCCAATACGCAAATTGTAACCATGAAGGCAATTGTAGAGTTGCTGTAAGTGGCATCCAACCTCACGGCTCCCAATCGACCCAATTCGGCTTTTTGTAGGGGTGCGTGAAAAAATGCTGCACTTTGGCGTTGAATTCGTTGCGATACCGATGCACCGTTCCGTGTCCTGATTCAGGGAATATCCACAGGTACGCCTGCGGAATATTTTCAAATATCTCTAACGTATGCGACGGTTTGATGACGTCAAAATCGCCACCCATGACCAATACCGGACATTTGATTTTACGCAGAGCAGACAAAGGAATATTGGGCTCTACCTCCATCATGTGCAGAAGTTTGAGGGTGTTTTTGGCGGCGTCGTCCTGTGTCCCGGCCCGCAGCTTGGCGATATCTTCGGCTATCATTTTATACCCCTCTGCCGTAACAGCCATTGTATCGGGCCGTATGTTAGCGCCCGTGATTGCCAATTTTTTCACTTTCTCCGGATGACGCATCGCCAACAGCAATCCGTTGATACCGCCGTCGCTCCACCCGATCACAAAGACGGAATCCAGTTTCAGGTGCGTCAGTAAGGCATCAAAATCGTCGGCCATCATTTCGTAGTTCAACACATTGCCAGTATCTGTTGATTTTCCCTGCGCCCGACTGTCTACCGTTATCACTTGGTAGTGTTTGGCAAAGTAGGGAATTTGGTATCGGTAATCTTTGATGGAGCCGCCGTTGCCGTGAATCAGCAGCAGCGGTTTTCCCTGTCCGTAGGTTTCGTAGTAGAGATTGATGCCACCGGTAGCAAAGTAGTGCCCATTTTTGGCATTGTTGCCATAGGTGACCGCCGCCGCTGTTTTCTTTGGTGTTTGGGCGTAGCTGAGTAAGGTAAGGAACAAAAGTGCTAAAATCATCAGGAGGGTAGGGGTCTTTTTCATGGGTTGAGAGGGAGTAGGAGTTTGTTAGCTGAAATAAATAATGAATTGCATATTGCCAAAATAAATATTTAGCGAGAGTTTATAAAAACTGAACTAATCCCGCCCCCAATAAAGAATCCTAAAAGCGCTCCTCCGAAATTACCGGTCAACCCTCCAAGTATTGCAGCACCAATAATTCCAACAACAATTATAGTTGTACAACCACTATCATTTTTGTTTGCCGAACTACTGCTACTTGGCGTGTTTGTTTTATTCGTATTTGAAGGCGTGTTTGCTCTTGATGGCGGTGGTACTACTACTCTTGGGGGGGGAGGAGTAGGGTTTGGTGTTGGTGTAACTGGCTTGTTTTTTAAATAACTATCCCAAAAATCTTCCTCTTTGGCTGGTTGTTTTGGTGTTGCAGGCCGAGACTTTGGAACTATCGTTACTGTTCGATAATTTAGTTTTGACTTGGCAATGATTTCACTTTCCAAAACTTGTATTTGGGATGCTCCTTCAAGTGTCATTTGAGGTTTTCCCATATAAGTGCTAATAACTCCTGTGATACTAACCCATTCAGAAGTTAAACTGCCAATCGTTACACCTCTATTATTTAATGCTGTTATACCTTCCGACCAAATTACAATTGTAAAAGTCTGAATTGGATAAGGACCAATATTCAAAAAAACATATGGGTGACCATTTCTTGCTATTCCATCATATCTACCACTAATTCTACCTATCACTTCTACTCTTTCTCCAACATGCTCTAAAAGTTGCCCTTTTTGGCTTCCGTCTAATACAAGATATGCGCTTCTAACCGTTGTAACATGGGGTAAAATTTGAGTAGAAGATTTGATTGTTCCGCTAATAAATTCTTGCAATGATGGAATTTTACCAAATTCCAATGTGCAAATTGCGGCAATATTATTGGCAAGCCTTGATAGCTCTGCATAACTCGCAATATCTTTTAATAATGTCGAACTACTTGGATTTGCAAAATCGCTTCCTTTAAAAAGTAAGTTGTCTCCGTTCTCATATTTTCTCCATAGGTTTGGATTTGCGACAATCGCTTTGATTGCTGTATAAATAATAATCGCTGAAAATCTGTCAATATACTTATTGTAATCTTTGGCTGCCCGCCTTGGGTGCTGAAAATTTGGGTGTCCTAATTCATTTACTGCCAGGTTTGCCAAATCGGGCAAATACATTCCGTCGTAATCTATCAAAAACAGTTTCCCATTTTTGACCATGATGTTTCCATGCTGTAAATCACCGTGAGCTATTCCAAAATTTTCTAACTGCCTAACCAAGTTAGTAAATTCATTAAGTAAACTCTCTAAACTTGGTTTTTGGTTGTAAATCCTATCAATATAAGCATTTAATGGCTCTCCGTCAAGCCAATTCATTTTGATAATTGGGTGGTAACTTCCGCTTATCCTTATCCCATTCTGTAAATACTTTGCATCAACTAAAAATGAGCAATTGTTATGGCTTAAAAAATTGCCAATGAACTGATAACGTTGTTGTAGGTCCTTTATCTCTCTGGTAAAACAACGAACGGCCCAATTCTTACTTACACCTCTTAATTTGTACGTTGTGGTAAACCCTCCAGAATAAGGCTTAGGTAGCCCTAATGGGGTCGTTTCTACTTGACAACTTTTCAATTCGCTATCAGCAAAACTAATTGTGGGGTTTTGCACCGCCTGATTATAGTCATCTCCTCTTGGTAAGGCCATTATTCAATTTCAATGATTAATAATGAGGTGTCGTCATTTTTTATTAGTTTTTCTCTTCGTTTGTCATTCAACCAATCCTCAAAAGCATTTTTAGAGGTATCTTCTGAAATCCCCAAAAGTATTTCCCAAGGTCTTTCTGCTTTTTCATTCTCGCTTGCAAACCAATACGCCAAAGCATCTGACATTAAAATCAAATAATCGCCTTTTTCAATCTTCCCTTTTGCTTCTTTCAAGTACGTCTTTAATTCTTTATCATCATCATTTTTCGTTGTCAAAAGAAATGGGGAGTTTGAAAATTCATTTGATTTCTGAATTGGGAAAGAAAAAATCACGTCATCTCTAACCTGAAAAAGGCAGCAGTCACCAATCCCAATGCAACTGTAAATTTTCTTTTTCAAGTCAATGGTCATAACCAAAAGTGTTGAAAAAGCACCTTTCTCCAACTTTACCTCTGCGTACCAAGGCAAAGGAATTTTAGTCACTTCGGTTAACCATTGGTTACGCAGTGCTGGGAGCCTTCCTATAATATGTTTTAGTGATAAATTCCTTGATTTGACTAAATCATCAGTTAGAAGAATTGCCCATTCTTTTGCAAATGAACTTTCAGTAGCACCATCCGCTAATGCTACTTTCAAGAAACTTTCTGTCGGTCTGAATGACAAAGCATCTTCGCACTCTGCAACTGTACTTCCGCTTTTAGGCAGTACTTCTTGTGAGAGTATTTTTGCTTTCAACATTATCTCAAATTGCTTGGTCTTGTACCGATGTCAAGGGCAGCAATAAGCAATGCTGCATCCCCATTAAGTATAAAGCCATATGAATTTGGGACAACATTTAAGTAGGCATAGTCTTTTTGAGCAACCTCAACCATAAATGGTGTTAATAATGAAGCTGACTCAAATAACATTTGAGCATATTTATCTGGCAATAGTTCATTATTACTCGGAAATTCAAGGGTTTTGGCGTTAGGATTACTCGAAAGATGAAGATTGAAAAGTAAAACATTCCCGTCACTTGATGACTTACTAACCAATTTCTTCACTTCTTCTTTTGGGTCTCCGTCAGTTGATTCCCCATCTGTTATATGGATAACTGTGGGAGGGAAGCAATCGGGATATTGAGCAAGCCAATTATCTATAATCTGATTAGCCTTTGCAAAGGCTTGTGTCATTGGTGTGCCTCCGCTTGCTGTTGGATCAAACCAAATTGGGAATTTTACTTTTTGGTCAATAAGTCCGCCTGCGCCGTCATCAACTTTTTTGCTTCTTTCTTCAATTCGTGCTGGGAAGTTGGCAATATCACTAATTGGTGCTAACTCTTTACCTGCTAATCCACCCGTAAATGCTACGCCTACAGAAGAGCCATAGCCAACTACACCGACGTGGTAGTAGTTTCTAACTCCTTCAGACTTAGCACATTTGATAGTCAAGTTGGAAAGGAGTTTGTTGACTGCATCTGCAACGGCTTGGGCTTTTGATTTTTCTTGACCACTAATATTGTCAGACATCGATCCTGACTGGTCAATCAAAAACAAAAAGCAACTTGGGTTTTGGCGACTTATTTCTGCTGAATATGCCATGTTGGTTTTTTATATTTTGTTATGTTTTATTTAGGGTTCAGCGAACATCTGCCTTGTCACAACTAAGTGAAACTTATTTTATACAGATAAATCATAAAACTTGCGGGAATGTACGAAAAACGCTGATATTGTATCAAGTCTATGCCTTATTTTTTATCAAGTGGCTAATCCCCAAAATTCCCCTTCCCGGCTTAAAAACACCCCCTTCATTTGACATCCTGCGGCAGGTTTCTTATTTTTAGGTAAAAATCAACAACCTAACCAAATTCCTATGAAATCACTTCGCCTTTTGCCGGTGGCGTTTGCACTTCTCCTGATGAGCACGGAGAGTAATGCGCAGGCATTCAATAACTTACCCGTGAACACCCAAAAGCCTCCCCTGCATGGAAAACACTGGATGGCCATTACGGGCAAACCTTTGGCCGCTACGGCCGGGGCCATGACCTTTACCAAAGGCGGCAATGCCATTGATGCGGCCTGCGCCATGTTGGCCGCTACCTGTACCATGTGGGATGTGTTGAGCTGGGGAGGGGAGACGCAGGCGCTCATTTACAACCCCAAAACCAAAAAGGTCATCGCCATCAACGCCCACGGGGTAGCGCCTACGGGAGCTACGCCTGAGTTTTACAAAGGCAAAGGCATGAAATACCCGCCGCAATACGGCCCGTTGGCGGCTGTCACGCCCGGTACGCCCGGCGGATTGATGACGATGTTGGCCGAGTACGGCACCATGTCGCTGAAAGAGGTGTTGGCACCCGCCATGGAAATGGCCGCCGGCTATCCCATCGAAGCCCAAACTGCCAATTCGATTGAAAAAGGCAAAGACCTCATCAAGCAATGGCCGTATTCTAAAAAAGTATTTTTGCCGCATTTGGGCGCGAGCCGCGAAGCCCCCGATGCCGGCGAGGTATTTGTCCAAAAAGACCTGTTGGAAACCCTGAAAAAATTGGTGAACGCCGAGCAACAGGCGTTGGCGAAAGGGAAATCACGGAAAGATGCCATTTACGCCGCCTACGATGTGTTTTACAAAGGCGAAATTGCCAAAGAATTTTCGAGAGGTTGTCGCGAACAGGGCGGGCTGATTACGGAGCAGGATCTGGCCAACTGGAAAGTGAAAATCGAAGAGCCGATGGTGACCAACTACAAAGGCATCGACGTCTATAAATTGCAACAGTGGACCCAAGGCCCGGCCATGCTTCAGGCCCTGAATATTTTGGAGAACTTCGACCTCAAAAGCATGGGGTACAATTCCACGCGCTACATTCACACGCTGTATCAGGCCATGAATTTGGCGTTTGCCGACCGTGATTTTTACTACGGCGACCCCGCTTTCGGTCCTGAAGAACCCATGAAAGGTCTGCTTTCCAAAGAATATGCCAAAGAGCGGAGCAAATTGATCAATCCTGAAATGAACGACCCCAAAGCAGGTCCCGGTGACCCGTATCCATTTGAAGGAAAGGCCAATCCGTATCAGGACATGCTGAAAAAATGGGGCAGCGCGAGCCTGTTTGACCCTAAAAACAACGCGACGTTAGATACAAAATTTGAAGCTGATTTTACCGCCGGTACTACCTCCATCGAAACCACGGACGAAGAAGGATGGGTCGTTTCCGTTACTCCCAGCGGTGGGTGGGTGCCTGCCTGCATTGCGGGAAACACGGGCATCGGCATGAGTCAGCGGATGCAGGCGTTTGTACTGGACCCGAAAGAAAATCCGTTCAACGTCGTAGAGCCCGGTAAGCGCCCGCGTGTAACGCTGACGCCGAGTTTGGCATTGAAAGACGGCAAGCCGTTTTTGTCTTTTGCCAAGCAGGCAGGCGATGAGCAGGATCAGTTGTTGCTTCAGTTTTTCCTCAACGTCGTGGAGTTCAACATGACCGTGCAGGAAGCCTGCGAAGCGCCGAGTTTCAAGACTTTCCAGATGTATTCCAGCTTCGGTGACCACGAACGCATCAACGGCGGATTGACTCTTAACGATGCCATGCCGGCGTGGACGAGAAAGGATTTGGGGCGCATGGGCTACAAAATCAACTACCAAGACCGCACCAGTGGACCCATCAACGCCATTTATTTTGATTGGACTCATAATACGTTTTGGGGCGGCTCCAGCAACCACGGGGAGGATTACGGGATTGGCTGGTAATCATTTCTTTTCATACTTAAATTTGTCACCCTGTAAGGGTCTGTTCCATTTCAAAAGCGTCCATTGCACAATGGACGCTTTTGTTTTATTTTCTTTCTGATGTTGGCCTGCCGAGCGGATGTTTGTGCTGCAGTAAGATTTTGAACGGTATTTTTATGCACAATACACCTTTTTTGAACTGAAAATAACAAAAGTACGACAAAAAAATACTCATTACTCCCCGTTCATCACTCATCACTTTTTACAATGCTTACGAAAGAAGAAATTGAATTTTTAGACACCTACGGCTATCTCAATTTAGGTCAATTACTGACATCCGAACAAGTAAAACAAATCAATGACCGCCTGGCGGAATTGATGGACTCAGAAGGGGAAAATGCGGGCGCCGAATTAGCAGAATCCAAATACATCCGTTATCCGAAAGAAGAAGGAGCCGAACGTTTGGCAGACTTGGTCAATAAAGGTCCCGTTTTTGATGTTTTTTACACCCATCCGCGCGTTTTAGCCGGAATTGAAGCCGTTTTAGGACAAGCACACAAATTGTCTTCCCTCAATTACCGAGCCGCAAAACCCGGGAAAGGACATCAAAAACTGCATGTGGATTGGAAAAATGCGGCGGTGAACGGCACCTATAAAGTCTGCAACAGTATTTGGCTTTTGGACGATTTTACCGAATACAACGGCTCGACCCGCATTGTTCCTAAAACGCATAAAATGAGCCTTTTACCCGATGAAGCGATCACCGACCCGAATGACAAACATCCGGATGAAATCCGTATTATTGCCCCCGCCGGTTCCGTATTTATATTTAACTCGCATGTCTGGCACGGTGGTACGACCAATCATACCGACCGCGACCGACGCAGTATTCACAGTTATTTTTGTACAAGAGAGCAGCCACAGCAAATTGACCAAAAGAAGTATATCACCCAAGAAACGGTACAACGCATCGGTGAAATAGGGATGCGTATTTTGGATGTGTAAGCATCATGAAACGTTCTCCGTTCGATTTTATCTTTTAAATAAAATATATGCCAAATTCCCAACCCCTCACAATTTCTGCGGAGAAAATGCAGAAAACCTTGAAAAGTATTCTTTTGAAGTATCATTTTCCGAAAAAGAGAGCTGAAGAATGCGCCGTGATTTTTACGCAAAACAGCATTGACGGTATCTATACCCACGGTATCAATCGCTTTCCGCGTTTTGTGCAATACATTCAAAAAGGCTACGTCATTCCCGATGCGAAGCCTACACTCGTCCATCGTTTTGGGGGCATCGAGCAATGGAACGGAAATTTGGGTGCAGGGCCTTCCAATGCCATTTTTGCGACCGAACGGGCGATGAAATTGGCTACAAAATACGGCATTGGCTGCGTAGCCTTGGCCAACACCAACCATTGGATGCGAGGCGGAGCGTATGGTTGGCAAGCGGCCAAAGCAGGTTTTACGTTTATCGGTTGGACCAATACCACGGCAAACATGCCTGCCTGGGGAGCTACCAATCCGAAATTGGGCAATAATCCCCTTGTTTTTGCGGCACCTTACGGCGACGAAGCCATCGTGTTGGATATGGCCATGTCGCAGTATTCCTTTGGGGCAATGGAATTGGCGGTTTTGAAAAATGAAAAGCTATCCGTTCTTGGAGGCTATGACAAAGAAGGAAATTTGACCAATGAACCCGATCTGATACTGGAGTCGTGGCGGTCGTTGCCGGTGGGCTTTTGGAAAGGGGCAGGGCTTTCCTTTTTATTGGATGTCTTGGCAGCTCTTTTATCCAACGGATTAGCCACGCACGAAATCAGCCAAAAAGCCGCAGAAATGGCGTGTTCGCAAGTATTTATTGCGATTGATATGTCAAAATTGGCCAATTATTCAAGTATTTCGAGTACGATTGACGCAATCATTCTGGATTATAAAACCTCAATTCCCATCAGTGAGCAGGGGAAAATAAGCTACCCAAGCGAGCGGGTGTTAGCGACACGTCTCCAAAACAGTCAAACAGGTATTCCTGTTTTGGAAAGCGTTTGGCAGGAGGTTTTAGGCTTTTTAGTATGATTTTTAACGAATAATTTTATTTAAAATAGGCTTTGCACAAGTTTGTTAGCTGTCCGTTTATGGTACTGTATTTGTACATAAACGGACAGTTTTTTTGTTGCTTTATTGGGTAAGTTGTTGATTTTCAGTTTTGTTGTTTCGTGGGCATGAATTTTGCGGCAATTGAGTTTTTTTCGGAACCTAACAGAATCCAATGACAAGACTTACGATTTTATTCTTCCTGACAGCCCGGGTATTGTATGCCCAGCCCAAAATTACGGGTACTATTTTCAACGCTTCAAAACAACCCATCGAAGGTACTGTAGTATCCTTACTGAAAGCAAAAGACTCCACTTTTGTAAAAGCGGCTATTTCGGAATCCAACGGCCAATTTGAGTTTTTGAATATCAAATCGGAAACGTATCTGTTGATGGTCAGCAACATAGGGTTTCAAAAATACATCAGTACGCCTTTTGCCGTTGTCCAAACGGATGTAACGCTGCCTGCGGTAACCTTACAGGAAGAAAACAAAACCTTAGCCGAAGTAAAGGTAACGGGCAAAAAGCCGTTTGTCGAGACGAAGATTGACCGAACGGTCGTGAATGTGGATGCGCTGATTGGCAATGCAGGTTCCAATGCGTTGGAAGTGCTTGAAAAATCGCCGGGCATTGCCGTGGATCAAAACGGTGGCATCCGACTGAAAGGTAAATCGGGCGTTGTGGTTTTTGTGGATGACAAACCTACCTATTTATCGGCGGATGATTTGGCCAATTACCTGAAATCACTCCCTGCTGGCTCGGTCGAAACCATCGAAATCATGCCTAATCCGCCTGCCAAATACGATGCAGCGGGCAACGCCGGTGTGATTAACATTCGGATGAAGAGAAATGTACTAAAGGGATTCAACGGAGGCATTAGTTTGAGCTACGGACAAGGAGTCTATAAGCGTACCAACAATAGTCTGAATTTCAATTATCGCATCAACAAATTCAACTTCTTTTCCAACGCAAGCGTCAACCAAAACAATATGTATCAGGACCTTACGATTTGGCGACGCTACTACAATGCATCGGGTGCCTATACCTCGGCCTTTACCCAAAATTCGTACATTCAGCGTAATTTTGGAGGTAATAACCTGAAAGTAGGGTTCGATTATTATGCTTCTAAAAAGGCAACGTTTGGATTGGTTTTGAATGGGTTTTACAATCCATCGTTGGTCAACGTGACCAACAAAGCACAAGTTTTGAATGCCTCCAATGAGGTAACAAGCTTGGTGGAAGCCATAAGTCCCACGAACAAAATCTGGACAAACGGCAGTATCAACCTCAACTATACGTACAAATTTGATAGCACGGGCAAAGAGCTTTCGACGAATGTTGACTATATTCACTACCAATCCAAAAGCGACCAAACGCTGACCAACACCCTGTCAGATCCTCAGAATAAATTTGTCAGTCAGTCGATTTTGCTTTCTTTCCTGCCCACCACTATCGATATCAGCACGGCCAAAATCGACTATGTCAACCCGTTACACAGCGGCGGCAAGTTTGAAACAGGCTTGAAAACAAGCATCATCGGTACGGGAAATATCGCCGACTTTTTTGATGTGCTTGACGGAAAGCCCTCGCCTAATTACGAGTTTACCAACAATTTTAACTACAACGAAAACATCAACGCCGGTTACCTCAACTATTCAAGAGACTTCAAGCGGCTGTCGGTGCAGGCGGGACTTCGGTTTGAAAATACCAATATCAAAGGCCATCAATTGGGAAACAAACAAAGCAGAGACTCCACTTTTACCCGAAAATACAACAACCTGTTTCCAACGTTTTATCTGCAATACCGCATGGATACGACCAATACGCATCAATTGGGTTTCTCGTTCGGCCGTCGGATAGATCGACCTAATTATCAGGATATGAATCCGTTTTCCTACCCGCTCGACCGCTTCACCTACTACGGCGGGAATCCGTTTTTACAGCCGACGTTTTCGTACAATTTAGAGTTGTCTCATACCTTTAAAAACAAGATTACGACCACGTTACAATACAGCATTGCTAAAAATGTGATTTCGGAAACCAACGAGCAGCGCGGCACAATCTATTACAGTCGCCCGGGCAATTTCGGTCAACGGATTTCGTATGGTGTTTCGATGAACGGCAGTTTTCAACCCACAAAATGGTGGACAATCAATGTCTATACCGAGTACATCAGCAATGGTTTCAAAGCCACTTTGTACGGACAGAAGCTGGATGCCTCACTGTTTTATTGGGCGGTCATTCCCACTAATCAATTTCAAATCAACAGTTCATGGTCGGCTGAATTGGCAGGGTCATACCAAACTAAATTTTTACTGGGGCAATTGCTGATTTATCCAATTGGCTCGGTGCGGGCGGGATTGGCCAAAAAAATGTGGAAGAATCAGGGAACGATTAAACTCAACGTCAGCGATGTATTCTATACGAACCAAATTAAGGGAGACATTCGCAACATCGCTAATGCTTCTGCCAACTGGTTCAGTTATTTGGACTCTCGCGTCGTAACACTGTCGCTTTCTTACCGTTTCAATAAAGGTAAAACGCTGAATGTGAGACAAACGGGCGGTTCCGACAGTGAGAAGAGTCGAGTAAAGAGTTGATAAACCAATAGTAGAATGATTGATTTGTCTGTATTCCACTGGCTGTATCCGCCGCAGAAATGTCAGGTAGAGAATGGTCGCGTCAGCATCAGTACTGAGCCGAAAACCGATTTTTGGCAACGAACCTATTACGGGTTTCAAAATGACAATGCACCGGCGTTTTTGCGGAGCATTGCCGAGGATTTTACGTTTACGGTAAAAACCGCCTTCGATTCCAACGTCCAATTTGACCAATGCGGTGTCATCATTTACCAAGACAGCGACAATTGGTTCAAAGCATCTATTGAACATGAAAATGAACAAATAGCCCGCTTGGGCAGCGTCGTTACCAATTTAGGGTATTCGGATTGGGCTACAACCGATATCTCGGCCGAGGTGCGTACCATGTGGTATCGACTGTCGCGGCGTGGTTCGGATTTTTTGATCGAAAATTCGGAAGATGGGGAAGAGTTTAGGCAAATGCGCATTTTTCACATGCACCAACCATTGCTTCAAGTACATTTTGGAGTCTATGCGTGCAGTCCATTGGATTCAGGTTTTGAGGCGGTCTTTACCGATTTTCGTTTGACAGAATCTACATGGGAGGCCCACCCGCTGTGAGTTTTAAACTGAAATGGGCGATGAATTTTGAATTTCCTGACGTATTTTGCGCTAAATAAAACTGTATTTAGACCAACCAACGTCCATAAATTTCATGATAACCCTTCAAAACGCCGATATACAAGCCACCATCAATCCCAAAGGAGCTGAACTCACCAGTTTGGTTTTGCTTGCTTCCCAACTTGAATTTATGTGGGAGGGAAATCCTGAGTTTTGGAGCAAACATTCACCCGTTTTGTTTCCGATTGTGGGAGGGTTGAAAGACAATACGTATTACTATAACGACCAAGCCTATCAATTGCCCCGCCACGGTTTTGCCCGCGAAAAGACCTTTGTGGTAGAAGAACAGCAAAGCGATTCAGTTACGTTTTTGCTGGCGCACGATGAAAGTACATTGGCGGTCTATCCTTTTGAATTTACCTTTCGTATTCGTTATACGTTGGTAGATAATCAGTTACAGGTCAGTTATTTGGTCGAAAATTCGAGCAATACGCCCTTATGGTTTTCGGTAGGGGGGCATCCTGCTTTCAAAGTGCCGTTGGTAGAAGGAGCAGCGTACAATGACTATCTGTTGAGCTTCAACCAAGTGGAAGATTGGGCACGTTGGCCGCTGACTCCCGAAGGATTGATTGAAAAAGTCCCAGTACTTTTGGTCGAACAATCCACTGATATTCTGCTTTCCAAAGAACTATTTTACGAAGATGCGCTCGTCTTCAAAAACTATCGCTCGGACAGCGTGGTATTGCATACTCCCAAATCGGCGCATTCGCTGCGTTTTGATTTTCTGGATTTCCCGTATCTTGGTATTTGGGCTTCAAAAAATGCTGATTTTGTGTGCATTGAGCCTTGGTGCGGCATCGCCGATTCGGTTGACCATACCCAAGATATTACCCAAAAAGAGGGCATTATTGAGTTGGCAGCAAATGAGCAATTTGAACGGACTTGGAAGGTGACTTTGGAGTAATTGACTAATTGATTTTTCTTATTTCAGGTTGCCCCACCACTTCCAGCTTAAACACGTCGTTTCGGGAATAATGCCCTATAACATCAAAATCCAGTTTGCTTTTGGCCAATACGGAAAAGTCCAATTCGGCCGTGAGTAAACCTTCCTCGTTCCAAAGAGGTCCCGCCAAAACTTCGCCCAACGGTGAAATAATGACGCTGCCGCCACTGCTCATGATGTCAGGTTCATGGACTAAATCCGCCTGAAAACGTTCTGGATAATCGGATTTTTGAACAAACTGATTGCAGGCCAAGACAAAACAACGACCTTCCAGTGCAATGTGCAGCATGGTCGATTGCCACGATTCACGCGAGTCGGCCGTAGGCGCAAGGTACATCTCAACGCCACGTTGGTACATCGACATGCGCGCTAAAGGCATGTAATTTTCCCAACAAATAAGGCCGCCGATTTTTCCGATTTCAGTGTCAAAACTCACCAGCGTACTGCCGTCGCTTTCGGCCCAAATGTAACGTTCGAGCCCCGTGGGTTTGAGTTTTCGGTGTTTACCGATAAGATTACCCTGTTTGTCAAAGTAAAGCAACGCGCAATGCAGCGAACCGCCTATGGATTCTCGCTCAGTAACCCCCAACGCCACAAAAATGCCTGCTTTTCGGATGGCTTCGCTGATTTGTGCGGCGTAGGGAGAGGAAGTTTCAATGCTGTTTTCCCAATACTCCAACCACTGATTTCTGCTTTTTTCGGTACGACGGCCTACGATGGAATCAAAATCGAGACCTCGGGGATAACAGGGAATGAAGGATTCAGGGAAAAGCAATAATTCACAGCCTTCGGCAACGCCTTTTTCAATCCAATTGATGACGAGCTGAACGGTTTTTTCAATGTCAAAAAGAGCGGGGGTGGCCTGAACCACACCCACTTTTATTTTTTTGTGGTGCATTAGTTATACTTTACGAAGTTGTACTTTTTGTAAATCAATATTTTACAAATTGGAAATCGCAAATCAGAACCGCGCGGGCGGCCCCGTCGAAAATAGATTAGTTGGTTTCTTCGCGTAGAGCCTCTTCAATGGTATCAATAATAAAATCGCACTGGTCCTGCGTCAAAATCAGGGAAGGGCGTAGGGTGATGACATTTCCCTCAATAATTTTGAAAGCCAATCCGCGTTCCATACAACGATACATAATGCGCTCGGCTTCTTCGTACGCGCGCTCTTTTGTTTTTCGGTCTCGGACAAGGTCAATACCAATGTGAAAACCCTTGCCGGCTACGTTGCCGATGAGGGGATATTTATCCTGCATTTCCCGAAACGCATTCATCAAATACTCGCCTTTTGCGGCCGCATTTTCGATAAGCTTATGTTCTTCGATGTATTCAATTTCGGCCAAGCCTGCCGCGCAACAAAGTGGGTTTTTCTCGTGCGTAAAATGGCCGATGGAGCTGTCCTGCAAGACATTGTATTCTGATTTGGAAACAATTCCCGCAAAAGGAACCATGCCGCCGCCCAAGGATTTGCCCAGTACTAATACATCGGGAGTAACGTAATGTTCGCTGGCAAACATCTTTCCGGTGCGTCCCAAACCTTCAATGATTTCGTCGAAAATCAAGAAAATTCCTTCGCGGTCGCAGAGACTGCGGATTTCCTGCCAATAATTTTTGGAAGGCACCACGGGCGTAGAAGAAATCGGTTCGGCAACGATGGCCGCAATGTCGGGCTCGTTCCTAATAATGAGTTTGATTTGGCGTAAATATTCTTCGTCAATATCGTCCGGGTTATCCCATTTCCACGGATTGCGATAGTAGTTGGGAAATTCCGCGTGCAGTGCCCCAGGCACCATCGGCCCATTGCCTTTCAGAAAGTGCGCCTGT
Source organism: Runella sp. (assembly GCF_027484545.1). Lineage (GTDB taxonomy): Bacteria > Bacteroidota > Bacteroidia > Cytophagales > Spirosomataceae > Runella. Next base: position 18,706 of record NZ_JAIXST010000126.1, read on the forward strand.
CCACTGACGGCCGCCGATTGGTAGCCTGTACCATGGTAGGAATCCCAAAAGGAAATGGTTTTCCACTTCCCCGTGATTTGTTTTGCCAACATCACGGCCATCTCAATCGCTTCCGAACCGCCCGGACAAAAAAGCACTCTGTCCAGTCCTGTGGGCGTAATCTCGGTCAGTTTTTTTGCCAATTGAATGGCGGGAATATTGGTGTATCTTCTGGGAGTAAAGGCCAACGCTTCCGTCATTTGATGAATCATGGCTTCCATCACTTTGGGATTATTGAATCCTGCATTGTGGACACCGTTGCCGTGCATATCCAGGTATTTTTTGCCGTTGAGATCATAAATATACGCTCCTTCGGTTTTGGAAAGCACGTTCATGACGGGCGTAGAAAGCGCCTGATGAAAGAAATACTTGGCATCTTCTTCCAGCCAATGCAGGGTTTCAGCATCCAACGATTGGGTATACAAACTGCGTTGTTCGGAAGAATTAATGTCTCCTTGGTCTTCAGAAATTAAGTTTTCAGGGGTCATGGAATGGGATAAAATCAAAAGGTATTAGATAGATGATAAATTACTCCTCAACTTTCTTTTTAGCAACCAACTCCGTAAAACTTTTTGCAGCCGTTGTGAAGTCTGAAGGTACCAATACAATCGTCGTTGTATTGTTGTCAATGCCGATTTCGGACAACATCTGCATTCGTCGCAATTCCAACGCAATCGGGCTTTTTTCCATTTCTTTGGCTCCTTGGGTCAATTTGATGGAGGCCTCCAATTCCGCTTCAGCTTTTACAATGCGGGCTCTTTTTTCACGAATGGCTTCTGCTTCACGGGCCATGGCTCGTTGCATTGCTTCGGGAATTTCCACGTCTTTCATCTCTACCATTTCAATCTTTATTCCCCAAGGTTCGGTGGTAGAATCCACAATTCGCTGAAGTGTACCGTTTATTTGTTCTCGTTCCCTCAATACTTCATCAAGCGAATGTTGCCCGATAATGTTTCGCAGCGCCGTCACCGAAAATTGATACACCGCCTTGTTGTAGTCGGCCACCTTAATAATGGCGTCTTCGGGATTGGTTATTTTAAACCAAAGGACCGCATTTACTTTGATGGTTACGCTGTCTTTGGTGATGGTTTCCTGCTGCTCCAAATCAACGGTTTTTGTTCTGATATCCACCTTTTGTTGCCGTTCAATAAAGGGAATCAACCAATAAATTCCCGGGCCTTTTACTGCCTGAAATCGTCCCAATCTGAACACAATGGAACGTTGGTACTCCTGTGCAATGCGTATGCCTGACAGGAGAATTAATAGAATAATTCCGAGGATGGTAAAAAGGGTCATGGTAGTCGTTTTGAGGGGATGTAAACTATTTACTGCGTGACTTTCTTAAATTCTACATTTCGCGCTCTGCCAACGGAAAATTTCAAGGTATTGACACGTGCTTTTTTATCTCTTTCAAAATAAATAATGCCCGCAGGAGAATTAAAACCATCCTTGTACGTGGGGGTAAGAGTCATTTCTGTTTTGGGCGCCCGGTATAAAATTAATTTCCCGTCTTTGATCCGAACCGAGAATTTTGCTTCCGCTTCCTCCGACCAATAGTCGCCCAAGTAGTCATTCATGGCTTTCTCATCCAAGTTGGGAACCTCTGCGGCAACAAAAAAAGTAGTATCCTGTGGAGTAATCAGGGAGAGTTTGGACGGTTTACCGGGATGAATTTCAACTCGGTTGTTGCGCCACATAAACGTGTTTTCCGCTACCGGAATCAGATGGCCGCCTGTTGAGCTTGTTAATTTTTCATCCTGTACCAATAGCCGAAAGCTGCTGCCGTTTCTGATGTCTTTGTACCAACCGGTATAGCCGGTTAATTTTTTGTTGGAGACGTTGAAGGGAGCTGGGTCGCTCTTTTTGTCGGCAACGATTTTGTTTTTTACCAATAAATTTCTGACGTCATTTGCGATGCTGGGACTTCCGTCAAATTCGGAAGAGTTGCTGAGCCAAGCAATGCTTAAACCTAATTCAGGGAAGTATTCCAAACTCGCTCGATAACTTGCGGTAGCTCCCGTGTGTGATATTGATTTCCAACCACGAACCGAATTTATGACCAACCCTGCCCCGTAAGGATTCATTTGACCGTTATTGAAGGGATACATAGTCAACTGTTTCGCCAACAATGAAGGGTTGCCGAATTTGCCGGTCAGGTAATAATCATTCCATTTCAGCAGATCTTCCACCGTAGTGAGCAGTCCGCCATTGCCGTAAACGTACTCGTTCGGCATTTCGGTCAGGTAGGTGTCGCCACTTTTATCGTAGGCCATGGCGCGATTGGGAACAATCTTTTTAAAATTATTGCGCCATTCGGTGTGCTTCATTCCGGCAGGTTCAAAAATATGAATTCGGGTAAATTCGGCCAGACTCATTCCGCTCATGCGCTCCACAATAATGGCAAAAAGGTTGTAGTTGGAATTGCTGTAAATGTATTCCGCACCGGGTGTATGATTTAGCGTTTTCTGTCGGGAAATGACAAGTAAAGCGTCATCATTACTATACGTTTTTGTACTCCGAGGCCAACCCGCAATGTCCATCACACTCCCCCAATCTTTGAGGCCGCTTGTGTGTCGCATCATTTGTCGCAGCAAAATCGGCGTTCCATAATCGGGTAATTCAGGAACGTATTTTCGAACATCATCATTTACAGACAGTTTGCCCTGCTGTTCAAGGAGCAAAATAGCTGCCGCCGTAAACTGTTTGGAGACCGAGCCTGCTTCAATAATGGAGGCATTGCTCAGCGGGATATTGTGTTCTAAATCACCCATTCCCCACGCACGGAAAAAAATCACTTGCCCGTTTCGGCTGATGCCCAACTGACAACCGGGAGCGTCCGGCCTGTAGCGTTCGGCCATTTTTTCAATCAGCGAAAGTGTGTCCTGCCAAGTCTGTGCATTGCTGATAAAATGAGCAAAAAAGAGAAATAGGGATAGAAAAATCTTTTTCATTGGTTGTGGTTAGGAGGATGAAGCAGTGTGGGAAATCTTAACCCATTTCGGAAGGGCAATTTACAAGTATTCTCTCAAATCGACTGCGTAATTGCGGTGATTAATGAATCAAAGGAGGCATTACAGGTACATTTCGTTTTATGCTCGGTTGAACCAACCTTTTATTGTATTTATAAACCCGTGATTATTCTTCCGTTTTTCTTCCCCAATCAAAAAACCGTACGGTCGTAATGACTCCACATTGTCGAAGAACACTTTCGCGATTCCTACCAACGGAATGGCTAAAACCATGCCCGGGACTCCCCAAACCAGCTCTCCGATTACGATGGCAATAATGGTAAACAACGGATTGATTTTTACCTGCGCACCTACCACCAAGGGCTCAAGAATGTAAGTTTGGATAAACTGAATGGTTCCATAGGTAAGCAAAATACCAATCACCATCGTCGAGTCGCCTCCCTGCGAAAGGGCCCCAATAACCGTCAAGGCAGTTCCCGTAATATTTCCCACAAAAGGTACGATTTCAAACAGGCCGCAAATCACGGCGAAAAAGAGGGCGTTTTTTACGCCGATAATTGAAAAACCAATGCCGTACATGACCCATAGCATGGCAATCATCATGGCTAACCCCGATAGATATTGTTGGGCTACTTTCGATGCATCGGCAATGATTTTGCCCCATTTTTCTTTTTGTTCTCCGGGCACCAATTTTAAAATGAACTGCTTGAGGTGGGTACGGGAATACATAATCAAAAAGATATACACCAAAACCAGTACCGTATCCACCAATAGTCCCGTTGATAAACTCATGACAGCGATTGCCATTTTTCCGGCTCCGCTTGCGCCCGATGATTGTTGTTGTTTTACCAGTTCCTGTAGTTTTTGCGGTGCAATACCGAATTGGCTGCTGATACTATGCAACAGCTTTTTTTCCAGTTCGACCACATATTTCTGCATTTGGGACATGTCTTCGGTAAAACCGGCCACTTGCCAAGTGAGTGCGGTAAAAATTCCCGCTACTACCACCACTAAAATAATAATACAGAACAGGATAGACAATCCACGATTGATACCCTTCTTTTCCATCCAAAGACTAAGCGGAAGAAACAGCATAGCGATGATGCAGGCAAGAGTCAAGGGTACTAAAAAGGGCTTAGCAATGTATAATCCTGCAAAAACAAGGAAGAAAAGGATAAGAATCTGTATGGCTTTTGTTAAAGAGGAAGTGCGCATAGCGTTAGGAGTAAAATGATACCGATAATCTCGTAAGCCTGATGATTCAGAGAATCACGCTTCAATGTTACTAAAAAATCGGTCCGGCTACGTTGCAATGCGTATTCTTTTGGTATTTTTCGTGCAATTGTTTCTCAAAGTTGAGGGTAGTGTTTTTCACACTGAGCACCTACTATAAATTGGGCGTCTGGGACGGCCTAAGCATTGATGCGGTAAAAAAGTACCCGTTTTATTGCATTTTACGGCTGTGTTTTCGATGGTTCCAAGTTGGCCGTGCCGTCATAGACGGCTATTTATTACAAATGCGCAGTCTTTAAGACTACGCATAACTTCAGGATTTTATTTAGAATCGTTAACAATTTTCATCGCTTTCTTATTTTTAGGATTCAATTCCAACGATTTCTTATAGGTCTTAATTCCCTCCTCTTTTTTATTCAAAATCAAGAGACATTCTCCCAAGCTGTCGAAGGTATTAAATCCATTGGGGTATAATTCTGTATTAAGAGTAAAGATGATAAGTGCGTCATTGGCTTTTTTTGCACTCAAAAGCTCATAGCCAAAACTATTTATTTCACCTTCACTCACATTGTAAATAGCTGTATCTCCTTTTACCTTTTCAGCCTTTATCAATGCCAGTGTTTTCTCTAATGACTGTGATTCTGAATAGAACTCTGAAATAGAACGCAAATTCATCGTTCGCTCTTTTTCTTCTGCCAATGTTTCCACATCATAGTATTCTCGTTCTATATCAGTGACTTGTGTCGAGTCAATTTTGTATCGTTCCCATTTTGCATCCTGACCCATTTTTATGTATTGGGTACCGTAAATTTGGGGTTTATCTCTTCGCATCAGGTCTCGGTCAATGGCCGCCGCCAAAAGCCACTTGTTTACTGTTGAATCTAAATCAATCGCCCTTTTCATCAACTTAACAGCCATCGCAGAGGCGGTAGTGTCGGTGCCATGTTGAAAAATCATCGCAGAATGATAGTAGTCTTTTCCCGTTATTAACTGACCTGAATGTATAAGTTCGTACACTCGTTTTTGTCTGATGCTGTCGTTTTTCGACAATTGAACCCAGTCAATTGTGGAAGCCATTCTTGCTTTTTGGTCTTCGTCATACATCTTTTTCAGTTCAGCATTATCGGGCTTCTGTGCAAATGATGCTACTGAAAACAAGAGAAAGAAAAGATATTGGTTCGTTGACATAGGCTTTAGTTAACATGTTTGAAATTATACTCACCCCCAAATATAACCCATAACTCCGAATCCTTACTTTTTTACGATTTTCCTGGTTCTAACGGGCTATCGGCCTGTTTTAAGCCGTGAAATAAGTTTGCATCCTGCATTCGTTATTTTTATTTTACTTTGCGCTCAATTAATAAAAACCTGAGCGATGAAAACTTCCGCAACCCGTATATTCGATATTTTAGACCTGTCTGTTAAGCCACAGAACAAACCCGATACCTTTGCCAACAAAAAGCAAGGGGAATGGGTATCGTTATCTTCTGAGCAATTTTGCGAACAGGTAGACAAAGTCAGTTTAGGTTTGCTTAAATTGGGGGTTGAGGTAGGTGACCGCATTGCGATTGTATCCGAAGGCCGCCCCGAATGGAACATCATAGATTTTGGAATTCAGCAGGTGGGGGCCATTTCAGTGCCGATTTATCCCACTTTGACCATTGATGATTTTCAATACATTCTTCACGAAGCAGAGGTGCGTTTTATCTTTGTCGGAGATGCGGGTTTGTTCCGAAAACTGATTGATGTCGTAGCTACGGCCCCGACGGTGGAAGAAATGTACACGTTTGATACCGTAAAAAGCGCCAAACATTGGAGTGCCGTTACTGCAATGGCCGATGAGTCCAATCGTCAGAAACTGGAAGACAGAAAAGCAGCAATTACTCCTGATGATTTATTGAGCATTATCTATACTTCCGGCACCACCGGAAATCCAAAAGGGGTGATGATTTCGCACAACAATATGCTGAGTAATGTGGAAGAAGGCCGTAAGTTGATTGCCTTTGGTCCGGAAGCGCGGGCGTTGAGTTTTTTACCGCTCAATCACGTGTTTGAGCGCATGGTGCAATACGTGTATCTGCGTTCGGGAATTTCAATTTACTACGCCGAAAACGTAGCAACGATTGCCGATAACCTTCGCGAAGTGCATCCTACGGTGCTTTCGACGGTACCGCGATTATTGGAAAAAGTATACGATAAAATCATTGCGAAGGGCTACGAACTGCCGCGTATTTCCCGCAACATTTTCTTGTGGGCGTTGGATTTAGGGTTAAAATATGATCCAAATAAAGACTTAGGTTGGTGGTATAACACCCAACTCAAACTCGCTCGCAAACTCGTGTTCAGCAAGTGGCAGGAAGCTCTTGGCGGAAAACTCGAAATGATTGTGGCCGGGGCTGCCGCTACTCCTCCGCGTATTGCCCGGGTATTTTGGGCGGCTGGTATTCCCGTATGCGAAGGCTATGGATTGAGCGAAACATCGCCGGTGATTTCGTTCAATCGTTTATTTCCAAAACAGGAAATCCGCATTGGTACAGTAGGTATCGTGATTGATGGCGTAGAAGTAAAACTCGCCGACGACGGAGAAATCTTGGTAAAAGGCCCCAATGTGATGAAAGGATACTACCTAAAACCGGAACTGACGGCAGAAGTGATTTCGCCCGATGGTTGGTTTCATACGGGTGATGTCGGACAATGGGTGGATGGAAAATTCTTAAAACTGACCGACCGTAAAAAGGAAATTTTCAAAACCTCGGCCGGTAAATACGTTGCTCCGCAGGCGGTAGAAGCCAAATTGAAAGAATCCTTTTTTATTGAGCAATCGGTTATTGTGGGTGATGGTCAAAAATACGCGGCTGCCTTGATTGTTCCTTCTTTTGACGCTATCAAAGAATTTTGTCGTGTGGAAAGCATCGCTTATACCACGGATGCTGAGATTATTAAAAACGAGAAAGTGCTTTCTAAATTTCGTACTGAGGTAGAGGAAGTAAACAAAGAATTGGCTCCTTACGAACGGGTGAAAAAATATCATTTGTTACCCGGAGAGTTATCCGTAGCTAACGGCGAATTAACGCCTACGTTAAAACCCAAGCGTCGGATTATTCAGGAAAAATACAAAACTGAAATTGAGGAATTATTTGAATAAGAACTTTTGAATAGCTCCTAACAATTCCTGCGGGGTAGGGAGCGGAAGATGGTTAAATTTGGGGTGAATCGGAATTTGAATAAAAACGGCATTGCCTTCCCCAACTTTGGGAGCCCACACGATTTGCCCACGCAGGATAGCGACTCGTGATTCAATATTCCCGATTCCTAATCCCTGCTTGGCTTTTGCGTACTCAAATCCCTTTCCATCGTCGAAATAATCGAAATAAATAACATCATCGTCCAGATGGACTCGGATAGTAATTTTATGGCTTTCGGAGTGTTTGAGGGTGTTGTTCATTAATTCCTGCGTAACTCGATACAGACCCGTTTCGATTTCGGCAGGAAGGCGTTCGGGCAAGCGCGACGCATCCAACTCCACTTTTACCGACCCGGATTGACGAATTTTTTGCGCTAATTCTTCTACCGCAGTGGCGTAGCCATACTGCTCCAACATCCTCGGACTCAACTCGCGTAACATCCGCCGAATGTCCACGATGGAATCATTAATGATTTCTAACGTTTTTCGCTTCATTTCCTGACTTTCAGGAATTGGAGAAAGGTATTTGGTCATGGAAGAAGCGTAGAGTTTCAGCGTTGCCAACCGGGCCCCCACTTCATCGTGCAGGTCTTGGGCAATTTGTTTGCGTTCCTGTTCCTGCGCATCAAGGGCTATTTTGAGTCGTTCCTGTTCAATTTGTTTAAGCCGGGTTAGACGGCTTTTTCCCGTTACAAAAGCTACATAACCAAATAGGCTGGTACATACGATATAAAACCACCAAGTTTGCCAGAAGGGAGGGTAAACACGAATATATAATCTTTTCACATCGTCGCTCCAAACCCCGTCACGGTTAGCCGCTACTACTTGAAACTCATATTTTCCCGGGTCTAAATTAGCGTACCGCACATAATTTTTATCCCCGCTGTTTACCCATTTTTTATCCTGCCCTCTCAGTTTGTAGCGATACACATTTCGCCCGTTGCTGTAATAATCAATGGCTGCAAATTCAAATGAAAATGTATTGTCTGCATAAGGCAGCGTAATTATGTCCATTTCATTGATTTGCTTAGTGGTAGAGTAGGGCTTTTCGTCTACTTTAAAGTTGTAAATATGAACACTGGGTTTAAACGAAAGTCGCCGAAGCCGTTCGGGATAAAAACTGTTGAAGCCTTTCACTCCGCCGAAAAAGATTTCTCCTTCGGCAGTCATCGTAAAAGCGTTGCCGTTGTACTCAAATCCCTGAATCCCATCGGCCAGGTCAAAGTTGCGAAACTCTCGGTTCTTTTGGTCAAATTGAGAAATTCCGTGATTCGTACTTAACCAAATATGTCGCTGTTTATCAATGACTACCCCATAAATATACGAATTGTCAAGGCCGTGACTGTCATTGTAAAAATGGTAATGACGATTAGTAGGGTTGAGTTCTATGAGCCCTTTTTCGGTTCCTATCCACAATCTGTTGGTCACAGTATCTTCTCGTATTACATTGATATTGAAGTACTTCATACCCGAGTACACCTGTTTCCAGATTTTATCCTGATAACGGAAACCGTATAACCCTTCAAAATAGGCCGCCAGCCAAATGGTACTGTCTTTGGATTGATAAACGGAAAATATGTTCCGATTTTTCAGAATGGGCGGTTGCTCAAATTTCTCCGTCTTTGGATTGAAAATCCAAGGACCAACCGGCGTACCTAAGAGAAAATTGCCGTCGGACAACTCGGTGATATTGCGCGTATAATTGTTGCGGGAGGGGGTTTTGTCAAACTGATATAGCTTGAATGACTGTTTTTTGTCATCAAATCGCAGGAGCCCGCCATACGTTCCTACCCACATTTGGTGGTGTTTATCGCGTAAAAAAGATTTGATGAAATTGACCGAAGGCAGGGCTGGAGCGGCAGCTTCATTGAGATAACGCTTTACAATAGTGCGACTTACCGGATTGTAAACATTAAGGCTCCCTTCCGTTCCTACCCAAATAGTACCATCGGGCGCTTGGGTAAGGCAACGTACCGAAAAATTGTCTAATCGCCTATAAAAAGGCAAATTGGGAGCATCCGTAATTTTTCGAAGAATAGACGCATTGGGAATAATTTTCAGAAGCCCGTCTGGGTCTACATTAGCCCAGATAATCCCGCGATTGTCTATGTAAATTCTGGTTATTTCGTAGTTGTCCAGACTTCTGGGGGTCACCAGAGGAAGATAAAGCGGTTCAAGGGTCCATTTGGTCGGGTTTAAAGTCCAAAAACCGTTTCGTTGAGTCCCAATCCACAATTTATTATTTAGACCTTCGGAAATACTGTAAACCGCTCCTATGTGTCTGTCTTCCGCTGATTTTTCAAAAAATTGAAATTCACCGCAAATAGGATCGAGCCGTACCACTCCTTTTAATGACCCTAACCATACAATGTTCTTCGCATCCACGTAGAGACAAATGATATTGAGCGGCATTCCCAACTCATTTTTGGGAGAGTTACTGAAATAATAGTGGTATTTTTTTTCTTTGATGTTGAACCTGACCACGCCCTTATTTCCCAACATCCACACATCGCCCGCGGGGGTTCGCGTTGTCCAATCAATATAGTCAAAGTCTTGAGTGATAAATACTTCGGGCGCTACTATTCGGTGTTTTCCTGTCTTGAAATCGTAAGCAAAAATACCACCTCCTTCGCGAATGTACCAAAGCTCATTGCGGTCTGCGTAAAATGGAGCCGTACGTTTCTTTATGCCGATTTGACTTTTGTCAATGACCAACTTGAAGTGTTCGGTATCTCGTTCGTAGCAATTAAGTCCTTCTTCCGTGCCCAACCAAATATTGCCGTGCCGGTCTTCTATCAAGCCGGCAATATTGACTCCATGTAAGGCATACGGGTTGTTGATGTCAGGTTTATAGACTTTGAAGGTATGCCCATCATACCGATTGACCCCGTCCTGCGTGCCAAACCACATAAACCCGCGGGAATCTTTTAAGATATGGTAAGGAGACCCCTGCGACAGACCTTTCTCTACCCCGATATGTTCCAACCGGTAATCTTGTGCATGAACCAAACCAGTTGCACACAAAACCCATATAAGCACGTAGAGTCTATACAAGGTGTCAGGAAAGCTTAGATAATAACTTGTTCTGAACGAAAGCGTTAAGTGGGCAAGATACGGAAAAAAATATTATTTGCCGATTGTGTGCTTTTCTACTCCTTCGTTGGTAATGATTACCGGTTTTATCAAGCCGTTTGCGTCAAAAAACAATTGATCAATACACGTTACGCGGGAATTGCCGTCGGTTTCACCCAAAGGGCGGCGATGATAGACCATGTACCAGGCATCGTCGGCAGGGTGATGAATGATAGAATGATGTCCCGCGCCCGTAGCCACTTTAGGGTCTTGCTGTAGTATTTTTCCTACGCGTTTGAAGGGGCCAAACGGTGAGTCAGCTATGGCATAAGCGACGCTGTAATTGGGGCCCGTCCAGCCGCCTTCCGACCACATAAAGTAATATTTTCCGTCTTTTTTAAACATAAACGGCCCTTCTACGTAGTTTTCGGGAGTTATTTCTTTGAAAATGGTGCCATCTTCAAAAGGAACAAAACCCGTAAAATCATCCTTTAACTTAGCGATATTACAGTGTCTCCATCCGCCATAAATTAAGTAGTACTGTTCTTTGTCTTTAAACACAAATTGGTCAATTGGCTGAGCGCCGTTATGAAATTTATCGACCAACGGTTTTTTAAGATAATCCGTAAAAGGCCCGGCAGGTTTATCAGAAACCGCAATTCCGATTCCTCCAGTATCTTTGTCACTTTGTATGTCGTTTGCCCCAAAAAACAGGTAATACTTTCTTTTTTTCTCCACAATGGAGGGAGCCCACATGGCACGTTTGGCCCATTTAACGCGTGAAGTATCCAGTATCGACGAGTGCTTTGTCCAATGCACTAAATCGGGAGATGAAAAAGCATCAAGAAAGACCTGTTTGTTATAAGGAGCAGAGTAAGTGGGATAGATCCAGAATTGTTTTCCGAAAATGACTCCCTCGGGGTCGGCATACCAACCCTGAAAAACTGGGTTTCCTGATTTTTCTATTTTGGATTGCTGTGAGTAAAGCACCTGAACATGAATCAACAAGATGCTTACAAAAAATGTTTTTTTCAGGGATAAGCGTATAGAGTTCTTCATAGGATGGAGTGAAAAATTAACTTTCAAAATGTAATTGTACGTTTTTGGAAGTAACGGAAAACTGAGCCATCCGTCCCACAATCATTGCTCGGTTGTCGGCTGTGTGGCCAACAGGAAAGTCAAAACAAACAGGATAATTATAAGCAGACACGTGCTCTGCGATGATTTCGTAGTGATTTTTACCGAACGAAGAAGTCTCGTTGTCTTTAAGGTCAGTAAATTGTCCCACGACTAAACCTGCCAGTTGAGCTAATTTTCCTGCCCGCTTGAGTTGTACCATCATCCGGTCGAGGTTGTAATAATACTCTTCTACATCTTCGATAAATAGGATTTTATGACGTGTATCCGTTTCGGAACGGGAACCTATTAAATGAGCCAACAAACAAAGATTACCTCCGACGATTGCCCCTTGACTTGTACCAAGGCGATTAAATGAATGGGCAGGGATTTGGTATGATAAGTCGTCTCCCCAAAGCACTTTTTTCAGTGTTTCCAGCGCATTTCCTGCTCCTTCCTGACCAAATAACTTGGGCATGGTGGCGTGCAAACTCTCGAAACCCATGCGTTCTAAATGGCAATGGATGGCCGTAATATCGCTGAAGCCAACTATCCACTTGGGGTGTTTACGAAATTTACGAAAGTGCAATCCATCAATAATTCGGGAACTTCCATAACCTCCTCGTGCCGAAAAAATAGCCTTGAGACTCGAATCATCGAGCATTTGCTGAAGGTCTCGTTGGCGTTCTTCGTCAGTTCCGGCAAATTGATTGTAACTTGTATGAAGGGTTTGGCCTTCAATAACTTTGAGTTGCCAATCTTCCCGCAGTATTCGCAGCCCTTCCTGCAATGCAGGATAGGACACTTGACTGGCCATTGCCAAAACACCTACGCGGTCACCGGCATGAAGAAATGGAGGTTTTATCACTGGAAAAAGTGTAAAGTTTAAAGGGAATAGGTTAAAGAAATGTTTGTATTATAACTAAAACAGAGGGACTTATAACTCAAAACTGCTGGATTTTTACTAGCGATGATTTTTTACTTATTTCTCATTCTCTCGCTGAAAAGCCAAATAGGCAGCTCCCACTAAAGCTACTAATAATAGGATACCGGCTACTTCAAAAGCCCATACGTGACTGGTCATCAGATTTACCCCGACTTGTTTAAGGGTAGAGTGGCGTGCAGAGGATTCTGATAATTCTGGCGATTGAATAATGAGAAAATTTGCGTGTGAGATTAACCAAAACAGCAAGCCAAAAATGGATAAGGCAATAAGAGCTCCCCAAAAACGATTCAGGTGCGTGGTCAGTACGATATTTGCTTTTTGACTGCTTTCCCGTTCGGCACGGTGCGTGAGCATGACTCCAAAAATGAGTAAAACCAATACGCCTCCCACGTAAATCAGTAGTTGAGTAATGGCTAAAAAATCGGCACCTGCCAATACGTACAGTGCCGCCACGCCCAATAAGGCGATAAAGAGGCACAAAGCCGCATACATGACATTACGGGTAAAAAGTATCGTCAACGCTGCACCGATTGCCAATGCTGAAAAGCCATAAAATGCAATTTCTGCCATTTAAGTGTATATTAGGTTAAAGGGGAAACAACCGCCCGTGCGGTGTGAAGGGATTCTTATTTTACCCCTTTTTTCTGAAAGTATACACAATCCCAAAATTGCTCTTTAAAACTCCTGAATCAAACTTTCGTACCACATACGGTGACAGCTCAAATGTTACACTTACATTAGGAACTGCTTTAAAAGGAGCAATGCGCGTACCTATATTAAGAGAGTAGCCTTCTACCACGTTTTTAGTTTGGTTTGCCAAAACTCCGATAAAATTAAAACGGACGCCCCCGCCCACGTACACCTGAAAATACTCTGCACGTTTTATATTCACCATCGGCAGTATTTCGGTGCTTAAACTGCCGAAGAGGGTGTTGGTCTGAAGTCGAAAATCACACCATACACTTTTAGCGGGATTGGTACTGACCGACAGAAGCCCATTCCAGGGATAATAGCCCACAGATTGTGCATTTGCATTGATACAAAAAATAAACAACCCCAAAAAAATCCCCGAACGAAGCAGTTTTCGAGCGGGGATTTGATTTTTACTTTTTATTTTTTTCATTCGTCCACTATCGTTCTATCGAACTTTCTGTTTGATGCCCATTTTCTCCATCGCGTTCATTTTCTTCATCATTTTACGCATCTCGTCAAACTGCTTCAAAAGATTATTGACCTGTTGAAGTGAGGTGCCGCTACCCAAAGCGATACGTTTTTTGCGACTTGCGTCAATGACATCGGGCGTTTCGCGTTCTTTTGGGGTCATAGAATGGATAATAGCCTCAATCGGTTTGAAGGAATCATTGTCAATATCCATATCCTTCATAGCAGCACCCATACCGGGAATCATTCCGAGTAAGTCTTTGACATTCCCCATTTTCTTGATTTGCTGAAGCTGTCCCAAGAAATCATCAAAGTCAAATTTATTGGCCCGCATTTTGGCGTTAATGCGTTTGGCTTCGTCTTCGTCAAAGGCTTGTTGCGCACGCTCTACCAACGAAAGCACGTCGCCCATTCCCAAAATCCGGCTGGCCATCCGATCAGGATAGAAGCTGTCAAGGGCTTCCATTTTTTCTCCCGTTGAGATATACTTGATCGGTTTATCTACAATCTGCCGAATCGAAAGGGCCGCACCACCGCGCGCATCACCGTCTAATTTTGTCAGAACTACTCCGTCAAAGTTAAGGCGCTCGTTAAAGGTTTTGGCAGTATTAACGGCATCCTGTCCCGTCATTGAGTCTACTACAAACAGGATTTCGGTAGGTTTGAGCGAGGATTTAATGTTTTCTACCTCACGCATCATTACTTCATCCACGGCCAAACGTCCTGCCGTATCCACAATCACGATTTTCTTTCCCGTCTTTTTGGCATGAGCCACGGCATTTTGAGCAATCTCAACGGCATTTTTATTGTCGGGCTCAGCATATACTTCAACGCCGATTTGCTCGCCCAGTACCTGCAACTGATTTATGGCCGCAGGGCGGTAAATATCGCAGGCAGCCAGCAATACCTGACGTCCCTGACGTTTGAGCAGCGTAGCAAGTTTTCCCGAAAATGTAGTTTTACCCGAACCCTGCAAACCTGCAATCAAAATAACAGCGGGATCCCCCTTGATGTTGATGCTTTCAGCTTGCCCCCCCATCAGTGCGGTCAGCTCTTCGTGAACAATTTTCACAAACATCTGACCCGGTTCAACGGCGATTAAAATTTTCTGATCAAGGGCTTTATCCCTGATCCTGTCAGTTATATCCTTGGCAACTTTAAAATTAACGTCCGCATCCACCAATGCCCGGCGCACCTCCTTAGTCGTAGCGGCTACGTTAATATCAGTAATTCTATCCTTCCCCTTAAGGGTGCGAATGGCTTTGTTTAATTTGTCCTGTAAGCTTTCAAACATAGTAAAACACAATAAAATGAGGCCGCAAATTTAGTGAATCACTTGCTCAAACCATAATAACTTTAAAGTCCAGTGTGAAAAGTATTGTTATAATTTTAAATTTGCGTCTTAGAACCATTAAAAATCGAAAAGTTCGTCATGATTATGAAGCAAAAGACAACTACCTATTGGCGCTGTTTGAATGTGATATTGGTACTAATTCTTTCAGTAGGTACGTTAACGGCTCAAATCAAAATTACGTTTCCTATAGAAAGAGCCGTCTTTCAACGTAATAATGCCAATCAAGCTACTATTTCCATTGGAGGATATTATACTCAACCCGTAGATCGCATAGAAGCCCGATTGGTACCCGTATTGACCGGGCAGGGGCAGCTGGTTGATTGGACCGTTATTCAAACAAGCCCGCAGGGAGGTTCATTTTTAGGAACGCTTGCTGGAAGAGGAGGATGGTACACGCTTGAAGTAAGGGCTTTTCAGGGAACTACTCAAATTGGGCGTGATGCCCTGGGTAGAGTAGGAATAGGAGAAGTGTTTTTAGTAGCTGGTCAATCCAATGCGCAGGGCTTCTTCGGTTTTGGTGCTACGGGAGCCACTGATGACCGCGTAAATGCGGTAACTTGGAACAATCAAAATTCAGATAATACGGCCAATCCTACATTGTCTTTTGCGCAGCTTACTGCTGAAATGTTGATTGGTCCACGCGGGCGAAGTGCTTGGTGCTGGGGCTCTTTGGGAGATTTATTGGTAAAAAAGCTGAATGTGCCTGTTTTATTTATGAATGCAGGTTGGTTTGATACTTCTACCCAAAACTGGCTGGATGCCGCCAATGGAAAGCCTGTTTTAAATCGTTTAAATCAATTATTGCCCGCCGGGATGCCCTATGCAAATCTAAAAGCCTCATTGCAATACTATGGCTCTATTTTAGGACTTCGAGCTGTACTATGGTTGCAGGGCGAAAACGATGCAGCGGCGGGTGTGCCAAAAGATGCCTATCAAAATTCGCTTCAGGGTTTAATAAACGTGGCTCGTATTGAGCAGGGAGAAGTGCTTTCTTCTTTGCCTTGGGTATTTGCACGTACCTCTCGTTATGCAGCAGCGAAGACCTCTTTTGTGTCACAATCCATCATAGATGCTCAAACGGCGGTTATAAATATTCCTTTTAATAAATCGTACGGAGGGCCGTTTACCGATAATATTCAGGTACCAAGACCTGCTATCAACCCAACCAACGGAGAAGATGACAATGTTCACTTTCAGGGTCAGGGCTTAGTGGATGTAGCGCGTGCCTGGGATGCGTCACTTCCACCCAGTTTTTTTGCTACTGTGGTTCCCGTGATGGCCCGTGCTGTTTTGCCTATTACAATTACCTGTAACACCCCTGCCGTTAGTTTTAACGCAAAAGCACCAAATGGCTTTGCAACCTATAGGTGGAGCAACGGTGAAACCTCACAGGTACTTACTATAAAGGGAGCGGGTTCGTATCAGGCCACGATGAAGGATAATGCAGGAAATACCTATCTTACTCCTCCAATAGTAGTGACTGAGAACGTAGAGCCACCTGTACCGGTCATTACTCCCAATGGAGAACAGGTCATTTGTGCTGATTCGTCTCTGCTTCTCATGGTTAATGTATCGGCTATAAATAGAGTCACTTGGAGTAATTTTTTTGAGGGTAGAACAATTTCGGTAAAAACTCCTGGGCAATATACTGCACGGCTAACAAATATTTATGGTTGTACTTCTGCTACTTCAGCACCGGTAACTCTTAGAACAATCCAATTGCAAGCTCCTACAGTTACTCAATCAAGTCCGTTTAGTATTCAAGCTACACCAGACGCTCAGGTTTTTCGTGTCTCTGATTTTAAAGTTACTAATATTGTGTGGAATTGGAGAAAGAATGGCGCACCTATTAACTTGAACACATCTTCGCTTAAATTGTTGAGTACTAATCAGGATGGCGCCTATTCAGCTCAATCACTTGTTACTTTTCAATCTATCACTTCAAGTGATATAAAACGTAGCTGCTTATCTCCATTTACACCCAGTAATCAGTCTGTTCCATTTAGATTTGGCTATATTGCAATTCGAGATTCAACGCAAGTGCCTCCTACATTTAAATATGAAGCTGTAGGTGACGGAGAAGTGTTAAATGACAACTTTTGGATGGTGTACCCAAATCCCAGCCGTAGCGGTTTAGTTGCTATTGAAGCGCTCAAAGATTTAACTAATGTAAGTATTACTGTATCAAGTTTAACAGGTCAAATTGTTTACTCTGAAAAACTTTCTACACTAAGTGTACGTAAAGTTATTGATTTATCACACTTCCCTGAAGGAGTATATGTTGTTAAGTTGTCGTCCTCTACTCTTACCGCATCAAAACGAATTATTATAGATTATTGATATTTTTTGGGCTTCTGTGTCTTACGGAAGCCTTTCTTATTAATTTTGCGCCGTCAATTCAAAACCTAAACCCAAACATTTGGTTAGATAAGACGACATTAGTAACTTTGGATACTCAGTAAACCTGCATCAACCAACCACCAACAGTAATGAATTACCAACCTTCGGATTACCTGCCTATTTTAATTCAACTTGGCTTGGCAGTGGGATTTATAGTGACGACGATGCTCGTAACGCATTCTATAGGCCCTAAACGTAACAGTAAGCTTAAAGACGATCCTTTTGAATGTGGTATTGAAGCCAAAGGCGATGCGCGCACACCAATTTCCATTAAATACTTTCTGGTTGCTATCCTTTTTGTTCTCTTCGACGTAGAGGTGATTTTTATGTATCCCTGGGCCGTAAACTTCATAAAATTGGGTACAACGGGCTTTGTGGAAATGATTCTATTCATGGGATTATTGCTTGCTGGATTTTTTTATATCATCCGCAAGGGTGTTTTGGAATGGGAGAAATAAAGTGTTTAACAGTTTACAATTTCTACGTTTACAGGTTTCAGTAGTCCTGCTTAACTCCCTCCCTAAGCGTTTTGATAAAAATTAACTGAAACACAGATTACAATTAATTGATAACGGACAACCATAAATCATGGCAACTGATATAAAAATAGTGGAAGCACCGGAAGGCTTTGAAGGCTCGGGTTTCTTTGCTACCTCCTTTGATAAAGTAGTAGGATTGGCGCGCAGCCATTCATTGTGGCCCCTGCCTTTTGCTACTTCATGCTGTGGCATTGAATTTATGTCAACAATGGCATCACGCTACGATTTAGGCCGCTTCGGCGCTGAGCGTCCAAGCTTTTCACCACGTCAGGCAGATATGCTGTTAGTAGCTGGAACTATTGCGAAGAAAATGGCTCCCGTACTCAAACAGGTTTATTTGCAAATGGCGGAACCTCGTTGGGTAGTGGCGATTGGCGCGTGTGCATCAAGCGGCGGGATTTTTGACACCTACAGCGTATTACAGGGCATTGACCGGGTGATACCCGTGGATGTATACGTACCGGGGTGTCCTCCTCGTCCTGAACAAATATTAGAAGGAATTATGCAGATACAGGAGATAGCTCATAATGAGTCACTCCGTCGCCGCAACAGAACCGAATACCAAGCATTATTGACGTCTTATAATATTCAGTAATCGTCAATTTTTAAACGGAGACCTATGCTCACTAATCAATTTGTAGCCGAAGAAATCGTCAAAAAATTTGGAGACGATGTGTTCGATTTTGAAGAACCTTTCGGTATGTTGACGCTTAGCACTACTCGCGAGCAGATTATTCCGATGTTGGAATACCTCAGAAATCATTCTGAATTTAAAATCAGTTTTCTGACTGACATTACCGGGATTCATTACCCGGACAATGCCGGACAGGAATTTTGTGTGGTATATCACGTTCATAGTTTCATTCAGAACTTTCGTGCCCGGATTAAAGTATTTTTGGCAGAAGCCGATTTACACATTCCTACTGCCACCGGTCTTTATGCAAGCGCTAATTGGATGGAACGGGAAACCTATGATTTCTTTGGTATTATCTTTGACGGTCATCCCAATTTGACGAGGATTCTGAACATGGATGAAATGGACTATTTCCCTATGCGCAGGCAATATCCGCTTGAAGACGCTACCCGCGAAGATAAAATTGACGCACTTTTTGGAAGATAATATTAAGTGAAACAAGAAATGACCGAAGCCCCAATTGCCCCTAAAAATAACGGTAATCTTGTCAAAGACGCACAAGTACAGTACGTCAATGAGTTGACCACCCTTAATCTCGGCCCTACCCACCCTGCCACCCACGGTATCTTTCAGAATATACTGACCATGGACGGGGAGAAGATTGTAGCCGGGGAACAAACCGTAGGATATATTCACCGTGCCTTTGAAAAAATTGCCGAGCGCCGTCCTTTTTATCAAATCACGACCCTCACCGACCGCATGAACTACTGTTCGTCGCCTATCAACAATATGGGATGGCACATGACGGTCGAGAAACTGCTGAGTATCGAAGTACCGAAGCGGGCGCAATACATTCGGGTCATTATGATGGAATTAGCTCGTATTGCCGACCATATCGTTTGTAACGGTATTTTAGGAGTGGACGCCGGGGCATTTACGGGCTTTTTATACGTCTATGAAAAGCGCGAAGAGATTTATGAAATCTACGAAGAAATGTGCGGTGCCCGTCTTACCACCAATATGGGACGTGTAGGCGGAATGGAGCGAGATTTGACTACCACTGCCATCCGTAAAATCAATGAATTCCTGAAGTCGTTTCCACCTGTATTAAAGGAATTTGAACGCCTTTTTAATCGTAACCGTATTTTTATGGATCGGACGATTGGCGTAGGCGGTATTTCAGCTGAGCGCGCGATGAGTTACGGTTTTACAGGCCCTAACTTGCGGGCAGCGGGTGTTGACTACGACGTGCGGGTCATGAGTCCTTATTCTTCTTACGAAGATTTTGAATTTGATATACCGATAGGTCAGCATGGTGATACATACGACCGCTTTATGGTACGTAATGAAGAAATGTGGCAAAGCCTGCGTATCATTGAGCAAGCCATGAAAAATCTTCCCGAAGGACCTTATTACGCAGATGCTCCCGAATACTATTTACCTCCTAAGAAGGAAGTTTACCGAAACATGGAAGCTCTTATCTATCATTTTAAAATTGTGATGGGTGAAATAGAGGCTCCTGTTGGCGAAATATACCATACGGTAGAAGGAGGCAATGGTGAACTGGGCTTCTATTTGATAAGTGACGGAGGCCGAACCCCTTATCGTTTGCATTTCCGTCGTCCGTGCTTTATTTATTATCAGGCTTTTCCTGAAATGTGCATAGGCAGTACCATTTCGGACGCTATCGTTACCATGAGTAGCTTAAACGTGATTGCAGGAGAGTTGGATGCTTAATTGAATTTAAAAATGACCGAAACTACCAATCCCATCCTTTTTACACCTGAGCGATTAGCGAATGCCCAGGAAATCATAGCTCGTTATCCTGAGGGGAAACAGAAATCAGCGCTTTTGCCTTTATTACATCTTGCCCAGGAGCAATACGGTTGGGTCAGTTCTGACGTAATGGATTACGTTGCCGGGTTACTGGATATTTTACCAATCGAAGTATACGAAGTGGCCTCCTTCTATACCATGTTTCATCTTGACCCGGTCGGAAAACATGTGATAGAGTATTGCCGTACAGGACCTTGCTGCCTGATGGGCGGCGAAGATGTCTATGGACATTTAAAACAAAAATTAGGGATTGATACGGGCGAAACTACTCCTGACGGTAAGTTTACTTTGAAAGAAGTAGAGTGTTTGGCTGCTTGCGGTTGGGGCCCTGTTTTTCAGATTCGTGAGAAGTATTACATGAATTTGACAAACGAAAAAGTGGATGAAATCATTGAAGAATTGTCAAAATAGTTACGGCTATGCTGAACGTTATTTTGTAAATTCGATGTAACCGATTTATTAAAATAAAATTCACAATCCAATGTTAGATATTCCAATTTACATGGGAGTAAACGCGCCTTTAGAACACCAGCGTGTGATTAGAAAATTAATCTGGCAACTTAGTAATTTGTATGAATCAGGTAAGATTCCATACGAGCCATTTCCGGAAGCGATGATTGATGATGCCAATTCAAGCCCAACTCCTGATGTACTTTTACAAGATAATGTTTTAGATAAATTCGTGGTTATTATTGAAATATCAGGCACAAAGGGTTTTAAAAATGATTTTCGTAAGACAAGTGAATTAGTTGAAAACTATGAAGTAAATGAAGGGTTTGTTTATGACTATAAACAGTTTAGATGGCGAAAGTATAAATTAGGCGTTGGCGAAATCACTGCAAACCCTTCTTTCTGCGATTCAATAGGATATGATTTAAACGATTTTTTGAAATAAATACAATGGCTGTTAAAATCCTTACTGAACATATCAATGTTCCCAATATCAATACCTTTGAAGTCTATCGCAAGATGGGTGGCTATACGGCCGTTGAAAAGGCGTTGAAAACAATGACCCCCGAGGAAGTCGTTGAAGAAGTCAAAAAATCAGGTGTACGCGGACGTGGTGGGGCAGGGTTCCCCATGGGGATGAAATGGAGTTTCTTAGCAAAACCTGAAGGGGTACCCCGTTATTTGGTTTGTAATGCGGATGAGTCGGAGCCGGGAACGTTCAAAGACCACTATCTGATGCGGGAAATTCCTCACCTTTTGATTGAGGGAATGATTGTATCAAGTTTTGCTCTGGGTGCTAAAAAATCGTTTATCTACGTACGCGGCGAGTTAATGTACGTGATTAAGATTCTTGAAAAAGCAATTGCGGAAGCTACCGCAGCCGGCTTTTTAGGTAAAAATATTTTAGGTTCCGGTTACGATTTAGAATTGGTGGTTCAGCCAGGAGGAGGTGCCTATATTTGTGGAGAAGAAACCGCTTTGCTTGAATCCTTGGAAGGGAAACGCGGGAATCCTCGTAACAAACCCCCTTTCCCGGCTGTAAAAGGTCTTTATCAATCGCCAACGGTTGTAAACAATGTAGAATCCATCGCCAATACTCCCTGGATTATTAATAATGGCGGAGAAACATATGCTGGGTTGGGCGTTGGAAGAAGCACTGGTACCAAACTTATCTCAGCTTCGGGACATATTAACAAACCGGGGGTCTACGAAATTCCTCTCGGTATTACCGTTGAAGACTTTATCTATGCCGATGAATGGTGTGGAGGTATTCGTCCCGGACATCATTTGAAGGCGGTGATTGCAGGTGGTTCATCCGTACCTATTTTACCTGCCAAATTGATACTAAACCTTGCTAACGGAGACAAACGCCTCATGACATACGAATCTTTGTCGGACGGTGGTTTTGCCACAGGAACCATGCTGGGTTCGGGAGGATTTATTGCCATGGACGAAACCGCCTGTATTGTTCGTAATACGTGGACATTTGCGCGTTTTTACCATCACGAATCCTGCGGACAGTGCTCCCCCTGCCGTGAAGGAACGGGGTGGATGGACAAAGTTTTGGAACGCATTGAAACCGGAAAAGGCAATATGCGTGATATAGACCTGCTGGTAGACGTAGCGAAGAAAATTGAAGGAAATACAATTTGTCCGCTTGGAGACGCGGCGGCCTGGCCAATTGCTTCGGCTATTCGTCACTTCCGTTCGGAATTTGAATGGCACATTACTCATCCGCAGGAAGCTACGCAACCTGGAGCTGTGTATCGGGGAGAAATGGAATTAGTGTAACACAATGATGTTTTGTTTTAGAATTACGAACTGTTAAGAATAATAAATGGAAACTACTGCACCGCAATTATTCAAAATAACTTTTGACGGTATTGAAATTGAAGTGCCACCAGGCACAACTATCATGCAGGCGGCACGGCAGTTAGGTCCCAAATACGCCCCTCCTGCCATGTGCTATTATGAGCCGCTCAAGGGGACTGGTGGAAAATGTCGGGCGTGTTTGGTGAAAGTAACAGCAGGTTCGGCCAAAGACCCACGTCCCATGCCTAAATTAATACCTTCTTGTATTACAACGGTTCAGGATGGGATGGAGGTGGAAAATACCACCAACGAGTCCGTTTTGGAAGCACGGAAAGGCATTGTGGAATTTTTATTAATTAATCACCCGCTCGATTGCCCCGTTTGTGATCAGGCAGGAGAATGTCATTTACAGGATTTTGCATTTGAGCACGGTCGTGTCACTACTCGCTACGAAGAGGAACGCCGTACGTTTGAAAAGCATGACATCGGTCCTTATGTTCAGTTGCACATGACGCGTTGTATTTTGTGTTATCGTTGTGTATTTACGGCCGACCAAATTACGAACAAGCGCGTTCATGGAGTACTGAACCGCGGAGACCACGCCGAAATCAGTACATACATTGAAAAAGCTATTGATAATGACTTCTCAGGGAATGTAATTGATGTTTGTCCGGTAGGTGCATTGACCGATAAAACATACCGTTTCAAAAATCGAGTGTGGTTTACCAAACCCGTTGAAGCTCACTGCGATTGTGAAAAATGCAGCGGTAAAGTAACACTTTGGTACCGTGGAGATGAAGTAATCCGGGTAACTGCCCGTAAAAACGAGTGGGGAGAAGTAAAAGAGTTTATTTGCAATACCTGCCGTTTTGAACGTAAAAAAACAAGCGAATGGACCATTGAAGAGCCTACTAAAATCTCCCGTCATTCGGTAATTATGGCCAATAAATACCGGGCAGATTTGAAAAAACCTGATTTTGGTTTGAAAGTAGCGGCTGCCCAATACAAAGAAATTGATGACTCACGACCTTATCTTACTGACAACAATACGATTCGGGAATTGAGTAAAGAAAACAATGCCAAAGCCAATCAACGTTCATTGGCAGAGAATAACTAAAAACCTATGACTATCTCACTTGACGTAGCCTTCATTATCAAGGCAATCATCATATTGCTGATTTTCGCAATTACGTTGCTGATTGCCACGTACTCTACCTACGCAGAGCGCAAAGTAGCGGCTTTTATGCAAGACCGAATCGGACCTAACCGTGCAGGTCCGCTTGGTTTGCTCCAACCCATTGCCGATGCCGTTAAAATGTTTTTCAAAGAGGATTTTATTCCGGCGCAGTCAAGCAAATGGCTTTTTATACTGGGGCCTTGCCTTTCCATGTTAACTGCCTTAATGACAAGCGCCGTTATTCCTTTTGGGGACAGTATTCAGTATTCTTCCGCACCGGGAAAAGTATGGGATGTGGCAGTACAGGCCATTGATGTGAATATTGGAGTTTTGTACGTATTTGGTCTTGTTTCATTGGGAGTTTACGGGGTAATGGTCGGAGGTTGGGCTTCCAATAACAAATTTTCATTGTTAGGAGCCATTCGTGCTGCATCGCAAAATATCAGCTACGAAATTTCCATGGGTTTGGCTATTATCGCAATCTTGATGATGACAGGCTCACTTTCTATTCGTCACATTGTAGAACAACAGCACGGTGGCAACTGGAATATTTTCTACCAACCAATTGGTTTTATCATTTTTATTACTTGCGCTTTTGCCGAATGTAATCGGACGCCTTTTGACTTACCGGAGTGTGAAACTGAGCTGATCGGTGGCTACCATACGGAGTATAGCTCTATGAAATTAGGCTTTTATCTGTTTGCAGAGTACATCAATATGTTTGTGTCATCGGCGATGATTTCGAGCTTATACTTTGGAGGATACAATTATCCGGGAATGGATTGGGTGCAGGCTCAACTTACTGGAGCAATGGGTGAGATTGCCGGTCATAATGTAGCTACTCTGATTGGTACAATTGTATTTTTTGGTAAATCACTGTTTTTCGTATTCTTTTATATGTGGGTACGTTGGACTCTGCCACGTTTTCGTTATGACCAATTAATGAATCTTGGCTGGAAAGGGCTTATCCCCTTGGCAATGATTAACATCATCCTAACCGGTGGTGCCATTTTATTCCTGAAACCATTAGTAATGTCATTTTTGAAATAGGGGAGACCTTGATTATTACGAGATCCATACTTTGTAGAAAAACTACTGTCAATCTACAAACTGTGAACTGTAAACGCCAAAAATATGCAACTCACGAATCGTTCGAAACAAGTTAGTAATAAGCAAATGACCTTTGCGGAACGGATATATCTGCCCGCAATCGCTACTGGTTTAGGAATTACGATTAAGCACTTTTTTCAGAAAAAAGTAACGTTACAATATCCTGATGTAAAAATTAATTTGGGACCTGTTTTTCGTGGTCGGCATGTATTGAAGCGCGATGACCAGGGACGTGAACGTTGCACCGCCTGTGGATTATGCGCAGTAGCTTGCCCTGCCGAAGCCATTTCGATGGTGGCCGCTGAGCGTCAAAAAGGAGAAGAAACCCTCTACCGCGAAGAAAAATATGCAGCCGTGTATGAAATCAACATGTTGCGTTGTATTTTCTGTGGTTTGTGCGAAGAAGCGTGCCCTAAACAGGCAATCTATCTTCGTCATGATGAGTTTGTTCCCGTATTTACTGAGCGCGATCAGGTAATTTGGGGTAAAGATCTTTTGGCTGAAAACATGAATAATCGTTATTTGCGTAAAGCGTGGACGAAAGAAGAAGCCCGCGAGCAAGACATAAAGGGAGTTGAAGCCCAACCAAGAACTCAATTGTAAAACGAGTAAGCAGTTAGCAGGAAAACTGTTAACTGCTTACTGTTAACTGTAACAAAAATGGATTTTTCTAACTTTTTCTCTCACCTGACTCCGGCGACTTCCTTTTTTTATGTACTGTCTTTTCTCACAATTTTGTGTGGATTGATGGTCATTTTGGCAAAGAATCCGATTCACAGCGTACTGTATTTAATTGCAACATTTTTCTGTTTGTCAGGGCATTATATACTGCTGAATGCACAGTTTTTGGCCGCAGTTAACATCATCGTTTACGCAGGAGCGATTATGGTATTATTCCTGTTTGTAATCATGTTCTTGAACCTGCGGGAAGAAGACGAAGAATCAAAAACCAATCTTGTAAAGATAGCTGCCACTGTTGTAGGCGGTACGTTGGGGGTGATTTTAGTGGGAGTACTTCGTAAAGCACAATTCGGGACTTATAATCCTTATGTTTTTGATTCTCAGGCAGGTATGGTTGAAAGTCTTGGCAATGTGCTTTATAATGATTATTTATTGCCCTTTGAATTAGCTTCTGTTCTGTTCTTAATCGCAATGATTGGAGCTGTGATGCTTGGCCGTCGCGAAGCGGGAGATCGACATTTCTAATAGTTCATCCTTGATTTTACTTTACTTATTTGTCTCCAACGTATCGTTTCAAAAGGCGTTCGATGGGAGGCAAATAGCTTTTTCCGAATAAATTGACGTGAACAAGTAAAGGATAAAGATTATAAATCGGAATACGGCTGCTAAAGTCAGGTTCTAAAGGAAACGCTTCATGATACGATTCATCATCAAAGCCTCCAAATAGGTGGGAAAAAGCGATTTCCGCTTCACGAAAGCCATAATAGGGCGCGGGGGCAATGAGAGAAACGCGCCCATGTTGATTGGTTAAAAAATTCCCTGACTACAAATCTCCATGAAGCAAGGCGGGACGCTCAGCAGGGATGATGCTTTTAAGTGCGGGATAGAATCGCTCAAAACGGTCGTATAACTCTTTGGAAATACTATTATTATAACGGGCTAACCCTGCCTGCGGGCGAAGTCGACGTTCTACAAAGAAATCAATTCCGTTGGCAATAGGTTGGTTTGACTGTTCCAGAGAACCAATATAATTATCGAAAGAAAGACCGAAATTTCGTTGGGTATGAGAATGTAACTCCGCCAATGACTCGCCAAAATTTCGCCAGAAATCAGGTCTTTGTCCGCCATTTTCAACGAATTCCTGAATCAAATAGGCTTTATTGCCATTCTTTCCATATCCATGCACTATTGAGACATGAAGAGCATCTGTTTGACGTAAGATTTCTAACCCCCGTGCTTCTTTTTCAAACATATCTTCCTGCTCGGCATGGTTGAATTTGATAAAAAATGTACCTTCGGACGTGGAAACTCGAACGGCAGTATTAATGCTTCCGCCGGATATTACCCGTACTTCAAGTACTTCTATTGTTTGTCCAAAGGTTTCGAAAAGTATGCTTTCAAAAAATGGAACCTGTTCAGTGGGATTCCACATATTTTTTAAAATTAGGCATGAATCATCGAATGAACTAATTACTAAAGTAACACATTTCTCAATAAGTAATACCTTACATAGCTGCAAACGTATCCGTGAATTCAAACCTGACAAAACTTTTTGAAATCGCCCAAAAACCAACCCGGAGAATTATCGGATTGATGTCGGGCACTTCCATGGATGGATTGGACGTAGCTTTGTGTCGATTTAGCGGTAGTGGCTCACAAACCCAAATAACGCTGGAAAAATTTGATACTATTACATTCAGCGAAGACATTAAGGAAGAAATCCGACGCATTTTTGCCAAAAAAGAGATAGATTTTCAACAGCTTTGTTTACTCAATCCCTGGATTGGTCAATTGCACGGACGACTTGTATTGCAATGTCTGGATAAATGGAAAATTGAACCCAATGAAGTAGATATTGTAGCAAGTCACGGGCAGACTGTCTTTCACGCTCCTAAAATCCTGCATAAACTCAATAAATTTCCCAATGCTACGCTTCAGATTGGAGACGGAGACCATATCGCCGTAACTACGGGTATTATTACTTTAAGTGATTTTCGTCAAAAGCATTGTGCCGCGGGGGGAGAAGGTGCTCCATTGGCAGTATACGGTGATTATTTTGTTTTTTCAAAGCAAGGCGAAAATAGACTTATGCTCAATATGGGCGGCATTGCCAATTTTACTTACCTTCCGGGTAACCTTAATTCGCATGAGGTATTTGTGACCGATACAGGTCCGGGAAATACGCTTATTGATGCCTTTGCGCGTAAATTTTTCAATCTTCCCTATGACGAAGGAGGGAAAATTGCAGCAAGCGGAAAAATACACGAAGAATTGCTTCGGTGTTTGAAAAAAGACCCCTTTTTTAGTGCACCTTTTCCGAAAACTACCGGACCTGAATTGTTTAGTTTAGAATATGTGCTTTTAGCTCAGCAACACAGCGGAACGACCTCACTTTCGCCCGAAGACCTAATGGCCACGCTAACACGTTTTTCGGCAGAGACGATTGCGGAAGCCATCTTGAAAGTTTGCAAAAAAGAGGAAAGTTACCATTTATACCTTAGCGGTGGCGGAATGCACAATCCTTTGATAATAAGTGCTTTACGTGAATTGATGCCCGATTATCCCATGGCGGTCACTGATTCTCTCGGTATTTCGGGAGATGCCAAAGAAGCGGTTTTATTTGCTATTCTGGCCAATGAAACTCTCTGTGGCGGACTTACTGATTTTGGCAGCAGGGAAGGAGTTCCAAGCGTTTCGATGGGGAAGATTTCTTTTCCTGCCTAAATCATTCGTTTCAACTGAAATTTCGTAAAGTGAATCGTTCCTTTGCGGCGGATAAGTAAGGTGATTTCTTTCCCTTCTCCTTTTTGGAGAAGTTTATATATTTCGCTGATTATTAGGTCATCAGAGGATTTATTATTGATAAACAGCACCTCGTCTCCTTCCTCCAAGCCAGCATACCAAGCGGGGGAGTCTTCGATAATTCGGTCTACAACGTATTCTTTCAAGTCTTTCCCTTTGGCTCGTAATTCCAGCCCGCTCATGTCATGCTCAAATGTTTCTTTAAGACGACGTTTGATGGGCTTGAGGACAATGTAACGATCTGTATAATTAAACGTTACTCGAAAACGTCTTAATAACTCACAGCCAATGTTTCCCTGTCGTTCACTCCGGGCTGCAAATTTCACTCCAAAGCCCAAACTGTCAGGAAAAGAAGCCAAAACATTATCAAGTTCATATTTTCCAAAACGCACTTTGTTAATACGTCCCAAACTCCCGTTAATGACTCCGTTGAGTCCGCGGCCTAACTGCGCCCTGATTACCTTTTCAGGAAGTTGTATTTGATTATCCGCACTTTTGTCAATCAATAAAGCATGTCCTGCCCCGGTATCTATCACAACTCGAATCGGAAGTTCGTGTCCACCTTCCACTAAGGCAATTACGTCTGCGTAGGGTTTGGTATCTTCAATAATGATTGGATAGCGATCTCCCTGTCGGGCACGATATTTATAATTTTCGGGATTAGTCAGCAGTAATTCACGGTTAATGAAATCTATCGTTACTACGAAATTATTGAAGACTTCGTATCCGAAAATACCATCAATCGGTATGCCGACGTATTCCGACAGTTTCAGAACATCTTCCTCAAGCACCACAATGTTTTGGTGAGTGGCTTTCATCCTTCCCATCCCTAATGTATTTCCAATAGCCACCGAGGCAGAAAGGGAACTGCCTTCTCCCGCACCGGTCAATTGAACGCGACGGGTAAAATTCAGCTTTTGGTATTTGATAGCATCCGGATTGGTGATAATCACCGAACTGACACCAGTATCCAAAATAAAGTGTAGCGTGTCTGAGTCATTAACGTGTACAGGAACGATAATGAGATTGGCGTGCATTTGAAAGGGAATACGGGTAAACTTAGAATTTCCCAATAAGAAAAACCCAAATTTGTCGTCTTTCTTTGGGCTTTTTTGGGCCGTTAGGAAAAAAGGCAAACAACACAAAAAAGTCAATTTGAGATACCATCGTGTCATAGCCGTGCCAAAAATAATGTATGGCTGTTAGTAAATATAGTCTTATTTCTTAGAAAAACAAAAAATATCCCTAAAAAAGTGCCGTTTTGAATTAATATATTCTTGCTAACTTCGCAAGGCCTAAGAGGCTTTCGGCCGATTTAGTACTGATAATTTTGTGGATTCTTTACAAGCAGTAGAATTTAGTTACTAAAATACAAAAACCGAAATAAAATTAACCCTCAATTCACTTAAAATTCCCAATTCGATGAGAAAAAAAATTGTAGCCGGTAACTGGAAAATGAACAAAACGGTAGAGGAAGCGCTAATTCTTACCTCTGAAGTTGTAAATATGGTACGCGACGAAGTACGCGGTGACGTAGAAGTTGTCCTGTGTACACCTTATATTTACTTACCCGTTTTGCAAAAATATACCGACGAAGTAAGCCGCATTTCCTTGGGTGCGCAAAATTGTCATCAAAAGGCATCCGGCGCATACACGGGTGAAATTTCAGCACCGATGCTGGCAGCCTTGAATATTCCTTACGTGATTATCGGTCACAGTGAGCGCCGTCAATATTTTGGAGAAACGGATGCACTTTTAGGCGAAAAAGTAAAAATATCACTTGCCAACGGCCTCAAGCCTATTTTTTGTTGCGGTGAATTGCTCGAAGAACGTCAAAATGAAGATTTCGTAGCGATTGTAAAAGCTCAAATTACCGCCGCATTGTTTGATTTATCTGCGGAAGATTTCGGTAAAGTCGTAATTGCCTACGAACCGGTTTGGGCGATTGGTACAGGCTTGACAGCTTCCTCTGAACAGGCTCAGGAAATGCATGCTGCCCTTCGTGCTCATATTGCCGGCCAGTATGGTGAACAAGTAGCCGATGATACAACTATTCTTTACGGAGGAAGCTGTAATGAAAAAAATGCAGATGAACTTTTTGCGTGTCCTGACGTAGATGGCGGATTGATTGGCGGTGCTTCGCTCAAGTCGCGTGAGTTTACTAATATCATAAAATCTCGGATGTAGATTTTTTTTAGACACGGAGAAACGCGGTGACTTACTTATCAGTACCTTCGTTGCTCCGTGTTTTTAAAATAATCATCTTCTACTTATGAAATCCTTATCCCTTTCCTTAGTTGCTCTTTTAGTTCTGTTAGGTTGTCAACGCCCCGCCTCAAAGCTACTGAGTGGCGGAACTATCGTAAAAGAAGGACTGATTGATTGTTTTCAGCCAGGGCTTCAGGCAGGAGGGCGAGAATTATGGTGTGAAGCATCGGCTGTGTTGTCTGATGGGAGAAATCTTCTATTTGCCAACGATAAGGATATGCCCGATGCTGACGCTGCGGTATTTTATTGGGCGTATTCAGAAAGTAATATGTGGGGCAAGAAACCTGTCTATCTTACCCAAAGTCTCTTCAAAACAGGTCAGAAATACGAGGATTTCGCAATGACTCCCGACCGTAAACATGCTTTTCTGACTACCGGCTTTGATCGCATAAAAGAAGGAAGTAATGAATGGGATGGTTATAACACATTACTTTACTGGCCCGTGACAGACAATCCTCAAAAAATTCAACCAAAGGCTGTTCACCTGAAAGCAGGAGAAAAGTTTTCGATGGGACTAAGGGTGGCTCTCTCTCAGGCATTACTCTCCCCCGAATTTCCTCAGGGAATGCCTTACTTTAAAGTGGAAGGTTTTGCAGCAACTGAGACCAAACTTTATTTTGGAATTCGGGAAGAAGGCAAGAAGTACGACGATTTTAAATACAAAGCCAAGATACTGACGGCTTCTTACCATTTTGAAGGTGACTCACTTGTATTGAGCAATGATTTTCAAACATTAGCCGACATTGATATTCAATCCCTTCAACCCAATTTACCTAAATCATTGGCTCTTTCCTGTATCGAATACGATGCTGAACGTAAGATTTTCTGGATATTGACATCCATAGAAAGTGAAACTCAGGGCAACAGTGCTTATCTGTGGTGGGCTTCGGAAGAGGAGTTGAAAAAAGACAAACTTAATTTGGTTACAAACTATACAACGGGACAGCCGTTAAAATTTACGCATAAAGCAGAAGACTTAACCTCCATCGGTAACAACCGCTTGTTTGTGATTCACGATGACGACCGCAACCGTACGAAAGTCGGCAATCAAACCCGACAACCTCATCAGGCAGCCTATTCAATCGTAGAGTTTTGATTCGCTTTAGTTTGAATAAAATCGCAGGTTGTTTGACTCTCTAAAAACGGGGTTTCACTCCCTCATAAACCAATTCTATCGGAATGCGGTTGGGTAACTCCCGGCCGCATTTTATTTTTGATATATCAATCAGTAGCTCATACACTTTAAGAAACCAAAACCTTTCAAAAACAATGGAAACTCAACGCGACCCTCAACTTTGGAGAATGGCAAAAGCCAGAGCCGGATTTAAAAGTCACCTCTACGTTTATTTGATTGTCAATGCAGGATTATGGACTCTTTGGGTCATAGGGGTTGCATTTAACAAAGGTACCGATTATCCATGGCCAATATGGACCACCTTTGGATGGGGTATCGGGTTGGCATCTCATTATTTTAGTGTTTATGCAATCAATGAGAAGCAATTGGCAGAGCGCGAATATCAAAAATTAGTAAACAGGCAGTAGATTAGCCTCCTATAATTACCTATAACTCTCTAAATCTTACAAGCAATGAATCCTTCACGCGATGATAAATTATGGAAAATTGCGCAGCGACGTGCTCATTTCCAACGCGATTTAATGTCTTACTTTTTTGTAAATGCCGTTTTGATTGCTATTTGGTATTTTACAAGCGGTTCACTCAATCACTTTTGGCCGGGGTGGGTGTTGATATTTTTTGGGATAGGAATAGCCATGCAATACTATCGGGCTTACATCAGACCTGACGAAAGCGATTTGACTGAAAAAGAATATCAAAAATTAGTGGATGAACAAAAAAGGGCAGGTTAGTACCTGCCCCAAAGTGATAAGTGGATGGCTTTAAAGCCATCCACTTGTTTAAAGTCAATTGTTTTCAATTACTTTCTCTACTACGTACGCTTGAGTTCCCAGCCATTTTGCTTCTTGGCCCAATTGAGAAATCACGACGGTAAGATTATTTCTAAAATCGGTGAGACAGTATTTGTTGATAGCCTGTTCGATAGGATTAGTAATAAAAGCACCTGCTTTTGCCACAATACCATCTACAATAATTATCTCCGGATTGAACAGATGAATGGCAATGGAAAGTCCTTTGCCGAGTTCCATTCCTATTTCGTGTAAAATGTCAATGGCAAAAGAATCGCCCTGCCAAGCAGCTTCAATGATGGTTTCGGCATCTATTTTGTCCATTTCAATCGCCGAAAGCCTTGAAATACGCCCTTCTGCCAACCCTTTTTTAATACGACGAATAAGAGACGCTGCCGAAGTAATGGTATCCAAACAACCCACCTTTCCACAATGACACAACTCGCCGTTGGGTACTACCTGAATATGACCCAACTCGCCCGCAAATCCGGAAGCACCCTGAAATACTTCTCCGTTTAAAATTACACCCAGACCAACCCCCCAATCAATATAAATTGCCAATACGTGATCTTTGCCCTGCGCCAACCCGAAACGGTGTTCGCCTAACGTTGTGGCTTTGGTATCATTGATAACATAGACTGGAAATTTAAAGTAACGCTCCAGCGTACCCCCAAAGGAATTTTCGCTCTGGTTGAGGCTCCGATAGGTAAAATTGTACCCTTTTCGGGCATCTACCAATCCGGCTACCGAGACTCCCATGGCCATAAAGTCGTCGTAACGAATATTGGATTCTTTCAAAACTTCTTCTGTTACTTCAATAAGCTCGTTCAAAAAACGAGGAGTATCTTCCAATCGTAAATTAAAATCACGTCTTAAAACAACCTCATTTTTCAGGTTCATGATTAGTACTTTTGTGTCGTGCGTGCTGACATCCAGTACGATAACATAATAGCGTTCTGTGCTCAAACTAAACAGGACAGGCTTACGTCCCTGTTTCGTAATCCCCGTTCCAATGGGCACAATCCATTTCTCCTCCACCATTTCTTCCATGATACTGGTTACGGATGGAACACTGCTATGGATAACGCGCGCCAATTCGGCGATAGAAGAGGTGCCAGAGCGATAAAGCTCGATAAGAATACGACGACGGTGTTGACTTTTCTTATAGTCAACTACTGAAGTTCTGGGAAAAATATCAACCTCGGATGATGTAGTAGGATCAAACATACTCTAAATAAGATAAACAGGCCGCTAAATTACTTTAAATTATGCCTATAAATGCAATATTAATTTATTTTACTAATCGACGCCATATAAAATTATTTTTTTATTAATTTTGTTTGAGATTGTTAAATTTCTTTCTACAATTGTAAAATATTTCTACATCTATACTAAAAATTAGCGCTCGTTAACACACATTCCTAATTTTTTTATCAATCTTCAAACAATCTTCTTTAACTATGAAAAAAATGCTACTTATGCTTATTGTTATTATGGCAATAATAAGCGACCCTGTGTTTGCTCAAACCATCACGGGTAAGGTAACCACAAAATCCGACGGGCAACCACTTCCCGGCGTGTCGGTCGTGGTAAAAGGTACCGGAGTAGGTACTACAACCGATGGGAATGGAAAATTCAGTATTGCAACTTCATCGAAAGGCGTACTTGTTTTCTCTTATATTGGCTTCAAAAGTCAGGAAATTGCCGTTGGTAACCGCTCTTCTATAGATATAAGCATGGAAGAAGATGCCTCGCAATTGCAGGAAGTTGTAGTGACCGCACTCGGAATTGGTAGAGAGCAACGCGGCTTGGGGTATGCTACCTCCACTATTAAAAATGACGCGCTTGTAAAAACCGCCTCTCCCAACTTTGCAAATGCACTCTATGGCAAAGCTCCGGGCGTAATGATTAATACCACACCAGGTGGAGCAACCAGCGGTGTGAGTATAAGCATCCGTGGATTTAGTTCTATTACTGGTAATACGCAGCCACTTATCGTTTTAGATGGGATTCCTATCCGCAATGGTGAAGCCAGAAATACCAATTACTGGGGCGACCAGCGTATCCGTGGTAATGGACTATTAGACATAAACCCTGCTGATATTGAGAATATTTCAGTACTTAGAGTATGTCTAAAAATTAAAAGCGGTCAAATTGATAAAATGTTAAAATTGTAAAAAAATGAGAATTAGTCATAACTTGTGATTGTCAAAACATAAGTTATTATGGTAGTAGTAAA
>NZ_JAIXST010000257.1 GCF_027484545.1 Runella sp.
ATTTTTCTAATTTTGTAACTGTGAGCATAAGTTTTTGATTTTTTTGTAGTTTGGTCATTACAAAATTACAAATTTTACTTATGCTTACTTTTCCTATCAACACCTTTCAAGAACTACCATTAATTTTTATATTTACGCATCATTTCCTACTCAGTTTTCGTATTAGGTGTAACAAGAGTAAAATAGTTGCGGAGTAAACGTACCCAATGAAAATAGTCGTAACCTGTAGTTTGGCAATTATAGTGTTTTTACAAAGTCTCCTTCCTCGGACGGCGACTGAGTTATTGCGCTCGCCGGAAGTATGGGCACATTACCATGAACATCAGCAGGAACAAAAGCAGCCTTTGAGTATATGGCAGTTTTTACAAATGCACTACTCCGTTGATTCTAAACATACCAAACAGCAAAAACATCACCTCCCGTCTTTTGATTTAAGCAGTACGGCCGGTTTTTTTGTTCTGCCTGTGGCAATTTTTGAATTATTGCCTCCTGCGATTTTCTTCCTCTTTGTGAGACCTTTTTTTCAGTGGGACAATTCTTACTTTTTCGATATTACCCGATCTTTAATTTGTCCACCCCGAAGCTAACTTTGTCCATGCTTTGAAATCATAGGCTTCTCTTGTTTGAAACTCTTTTCCGAACGAAGAGTTAGGTCGAGATTTTAAGCGATTTTTAACTTACGGCGGGTTTGCGCTTATTTTTTTATGAGCCAATACGAATCTGCCCCGTATTTCTAATTCCACACATTTCTTCTTAAAAATTTCTTTTTCAGGTCTCTTTATAGGTGATTTTGAGTCCTATATGTGCATTCAGTTCATTTTCAACCCAATAATTTAACAAACTATGATGAAGTCAGAAATCATCAATCGTAACAATTTTCTTAAACAAATAGGATTCAGTGGTGCCGCTCTATTTGCCGTAATGTGCGCCGGTGGAACGATGTCTTCCTGCCAAAATGAATCAGGAGTTACTCCGCTTGCGGGCGATATCACACTGGATTTAACCGCCTCTCAGTATGCGGCTCTGTTAAAAAATGGCGGTTATGTAGTGCTTTCTTCCCAAAATGTAGTGGTAGCGAGAACCAATACCGGAACTTATGCTGCAGTAACCCTTATTTGCAGCCATGAACAACAGCGCCAAATCACTTATCGTACGTCTGAGTTTTATTGTACCGCCCACGGGGCCCGCTTTGATAATAGTGGCAAAGGGCTTAACAGTGAAGGCAAAAAAGGGTTGACGGTTTATCAAACTTCGGTAAGCGGAAACATACTCACCATCAAAGCATCATAGATTCATAGATAGGAGAGGTGCTTTTTATGGGTTATCTCTCCTTAAACAAAATCAGTACCATTATGAAAAAAATAACCATACTGCTTCTTTCGGCGTTTTTCCAACAGAGCTATGCACAAGATGACCTGATGAAGATGCTTGATCAGGAAAAAACAGATCCCATTTTTACGACAGCTACTTTTAAATCTACGCGGGTAATCAACGGACAATCGGTAGAAACAATCGCAAAGAAGCACTTAGATTTTCGTATTTCTCACCGTTTTGGCGCACTAAATTCAGGATTTACCAATTTGTGGGGCTTGGATGAATCGCGTATTCGGATTGGCCTTGAATACGGTGTCACGGATCGCTTAATGGTCGGAGTAGGGCGCAGCTCCTACCAAAAGACCTATGATTATTTTGCAAAATATAAACTTCTGCGGCAATCAAACCGTTGGTTTGAGCCGGTGAGTGTCATTGCCTTTGCCGGTGCTTATACCAATGCCATGCCTACTTCACCGAGTATGCAGTTTTTTAATAATCTCGAACGGCAAATGTACGTGGGACAGTTGCTGATTGCGCGCAAATTTGGAGAGCGCGTGTCTTTGCAAATCAGCCCGACGATATTGCACCGCAACAAAACAGAAACGGCTATTGACGAAAATACCGTTTATGCAGCGGGAGTTGGTGGAAGGTTCAAATTAAGCAAACGGACTTCGTTCAATGCTGAATACTTCTACACATTGAAAAAAGTGGGTACTGTCTATGTAAGAGACCCGCAGTATAAAGACTGTTTATCACTGGGATTTGACATTGAAACGGGAGGGCACGTATTTCAGTTACATTGCTCTAATTCACGGGGAATGATTGAAAATCAGTTCATTGGTGCCACAACCGGAAGTTGGAGTAAAGGAGATATTTTTTACGGATTCAATATTTCACGCGTATTTAGTTTTGATAAAAGCGCCAAAAAAACACATAAATAACATTCCTCATGAAAAATCTGATTTTAATAGTCTTTATTGCCCTTGGGCAGACCGTGTTGGGACAGGATATATTCATTGCCCGCAACGGTGAGGTGAGTTTTTTTTCGGAAACTCCGCTCGAAAATATTTCTGCGTTGAATAAAAATGTAACGGCGCTCCTTAACATCAAAACGGGAGACGTAGCCATCAAGATGCAGACAGCTCAGTTTGTGTTTCCCAACAAATTAATGGAAGAGCACTTTAACGAAAATTACATGGAGTCCGAAAAATATCCGACGGCGACTTTTACGGGGAAAGTAGTGGAAACCATTGATTTCAGCAAAGAAGGTACCTATCCTATTTCTGCCAAAGGAACTTTGCTGATGCACGGAGTAAAGAAAGAGCGCACGTTGGCAGGAAAGCTAACCATATCTAAAATGGGAATTCTATTGGTCTGTGATTTTAACGTGCCGCTTACCGACCACAAAATAGAAGTCCCTAAATTGGTATTTGAGAAAATAGCCGAAGTAATTGCTGTAAAAACTAAATTTAATTTTATTCCTTTTACTAAAAATTAACTGCGCGATGAATACTTTAGCGAAAATTTTGATGGGGATGACTCTTACTTTCATTACAATTAGCTGTTTATATGAAAAAGGAGGGCCTGTTGATCCAACTGTTACAGGGATTGTCCCGACGACGGATACAACCAATCTTCCTGCTTCATTGGACTCGCTTCCCTGTGGAAAAACGGTGACAACGAACGCGCAAAATCAGGTATGTTTTAACACCGTTATTTTGCCGTTATTTTTAGCCAATTGCGCTACAAGCGGATGCCATGATTCAAAAACAGCGGCAGAAGGCTATGATTTGATTACATATCAGAAAATTGTTAAAAAGGGAATTGTAGCAGGCAATTCAAAAAATAGTAAACTGTACAATGTAATGATAATTACGGGTGAAGACCGAATGTCACCGGCCCCAAGCAGCCCTATGAGTAGTGATAAAACCAAGTTGATTGCACAGTGGATAGATCAGGGAGCAAAAAATATCGTTTGCGAAACTTCTACTACCGGCACTACGGCCCAAACGGTCAGTTATTCAAAGCATTTAGTGCCTGTGTTGGATTATTATTGCACAGGTTGTCATAACAGCAATACAAAATCAGGCGGTATCAATTTAACCGGCTATGCCAATGTCAAACAAATGGCTATTGATGGAGTACTATATGGAAGCATTACTCATCAAATTGGTTACAAACCAATGCCAAGTACAGATGTAAAACTTACGGATTGCCAGATTGGGTTATTCAAACAATGGATTGATCTGGGAATGCCCAATAATTAATTTTCTATGGAAACGGTTCGTCATCACGAAGCTCAAATTCTTCACAAAGAAGAACACCTCAGCAGTTCTGCCTTTATTACCGATATAGTCATCGGTATGTCGGATGGCCTCACCGTCCCTTTTGCCTTGGCAGCGGGATTAAGTGGTGCCGTAGATAGCAATGCGCTGATAGTTACGGCAGGCATTGCCGAAATCGTAGCAGGCTCTATTGCAATGGGTTTGGGTGGATTTTTGGCAGGGCAAACTGAAGTGGAACATTATGATTCCGAGCAAAAACGCGAATATTGGGAAGTAGACAATCTTCGCGAAAGAGAAATCGCCGAGACGAAAGAAATCTTTGCTGATATGGGAGTGAGTGAAGAATTGCAGGATAAAATCGTGGAAGATCTTGCAAAAGACAAGGACAAGTGGGTAGAGTTTATGATGAAATATGAATTAGGGCTCGAAAAACCCGATCCCAATCAAGCTCGCAAAAGTGCCCTCACCATTGGTCTGTCTTATATAGCAGGAGGGCTTGTGCCTTTGCTGCCTTACGTTTTTACAAATACGCCCACCCAAGGTTTGGCTTGGTCGGCGGCGATGACTTTACTTTGTTTATTTATATTTGGTTACTTCAAAAGTAAAGCTACGGGGCAAGCACCCGTGTTTGGAGCTTCCAAAGTAACCCTCATCGGTGCCGTAGCGGCGGCGGCGGCCTTTGGAGTTGCCAAATTGTTTGACTAAAGAATGATTAAATCAAAATGTCAAAAGCCTTTTTGACAATGTATCTCAAATAATCTATCTTTGTCAAGTTACAAATTAAGCATGGTTAAGCCCGTTCTCACTTGGATTTTAACAGTTCTGTTACTGGCGCAAAGTTTCCTTCCGCGCACGGCAATGGATCTGTTGCGCTCCTCCGATGTATGGGCACATTATCGCGAGCATCAGCAGGAACAACAGCAGCCGCTGAGTTTCTTGGACTTTCTTTGGATGCATTATTCGGCTGATTCTGAGCATACCAAACAAAAAGAACACCACCTTCCAAGTTTTGACTTCAACAGTGTAACGGGATTTTTTGTCTTGCCCTCCGCAGTTGTTTCGTTTGAAAGTCATCCCTTTGTTACCTTTTTGACTCAAGCCAATTTTCAATGGCTTAATTCGTATGCTTTCCTTTCCTTTCGGGCACTGATTTGTCCGCCCCGAGCGTAGATTCTTCTCTTTTACGGGATTAGTACGCCCATTTAGCAATGCATTTGGTACATCCCATACTATTTTTCAACTTCCGAAGCTACTTCGGCAGGTTTCTAATCCATTCGTCGAGCACTATATCGGCTACTGCCTCCTGTTCTGATTTGTCATAAATGGAAAGCAAAAATACTTTTTCGCCAATCACTCTGACGTGCGTTATTACCCTTGCACCACCGCTTTTGCCTCGGTTTTTTGAAGGGATTGCCACGCGAATTTTGAAACAATCTTTCCCAAGTGGTGTCCCCATTTTAGGGTTTTCCTGTAATGCATCTCGAAGAATCGTAATTATCTGTTTTAAATCAGCATGTTTTTTAGCGATTTTTTTGAGTTGCTTTTCAAAAACAGGGGTTGTCCTAATATCAAAGCTCATTCAAAACTTGATCCAAGGTTTTCAACTCAATTTCCCCACGCTCGTGCATTTGAACCTCTTTCCAAGACTGTCGAAGTTCTTTCAACAATTTAGGCTCTTTGGTTTTGGAAGTTTTCAACTTGGACTTGTAACCAAGTTCTTTGACTAATTCTAAAAAAGCCTCGGCTTTATTTTCCGGTACTGTCACAGTGATTTGCATAATAAATTACTTCAATTTTTAACAAAAATAGGACGAAAAACAAAAAATATGATAGATTCACTGATATATTTCTCCATTAAAAACAAACTCATTATTGGGTTGGCTGTGGTCGCATTGGTGATTTGGGGAGGGTATTCGTTAATGCGATTACCGGTAGATGCCGTCCCCGACATTACGACTAATCAAGTGCAAATCCTGACACTTACTCCTACATTGGCCGCGCAGGAAGTCGAGCAGTTTGTAACCACACCCATTGAACTTTCGTTGGCCAATATTCCGGACATTACCGAAGTTCGTTCCGTCTCAAAATTAGGATTATCGGTTGTGACAGTCGTATTCAAAGATGAAGTGGACATTGTACGCGGGAAACAGTGGGTGACGGAGCAGCTCAAAACCGTAGAGGCCGATATTCCTACGGAGTTTGGAAAGCCCATGATTGCCCCGCTCACTACGGGCTTGGGCGAAATTTACCAGTACACACTTGCTGCCAAGAAAGGTCGCAACGGCGAACCGTCTGAACACAAATATGACCTCACCGAGCTCCGAACAATTCAGGATTGGATTGTGAAGCGGCAGTTGGTGGGCATCGAAGGTGTAATTGAAATCAGCAGTTTTGGCGGATTTGTGAAACAATACGAAGTAAGTGTTGATCCCGAACGACTTCATGCTGCGAACGTTACGCTGTCAGAACTCTTTGACGCTCTCCAAAGTAACAATGCCAACACGGGCGGAAGCTATATTGAGCGCGTGGGTCAAGCCCAGTTTATTAGGGGGGAAGGAGTTGTAAAAAGTCTGCCAGATATAGAACAGATTGTCGTCAAAAACGTAAACGGGATTCCTGTGTTAGTGAAAGACGTAGCAGGAGTCGGCTTTGGTCATGCCAATCGGTTTGGGGCCTTGGTACGTAATGGCGAAGGAGAAGCGGTTGGCGGTATTGTACTGATGCTCAAGGGAGCCAATTCGGCCAATACAGTAAATGCCGTGAAAGAACGCGTGGCACGTATTCAGAAAACCTTGCCCGATGGACTGGAAATAGTCCCGTTTATTGAACGTACCAAACTGATTAATAAGACCATTACCACCGTTACGGAAAACTTATTATTGGGGGGACTTATCGTCATCGTGGTTTTGGTAATGTTGATGGGAAGTCTGCGGGCAGGTTTGGTGGCTGCTTCGGTCATTCCGTTGGCTATGCTGTTTACCATTGGAATGATGAATACGTTTGATATTTCGGCCAATTTAATGTCGCTCGGAGCCATTGATTTTGGGGTAATTGTGGACGGTGCCGTGATTATTGTTGAAGCTATTGTCCACCGATTTCAGGTATGGTATGCCGACAATAAGCAAAATAATGTAGAAGATACTGCTGAACGAGATAACATAGTGTATGAAACGGCTAAACGGATTCGTACTTCGGCGGCGTTTGGCGAAATCATTATTCTTATGGTGTATTTGCCTATCTTGTCGTTGGTGGGTATTGAAGGTAAGATGTTTAAACCCATGGCGCTCACGGTAGGATTTGCCATTTTCGGTGCCTTTATTCTATCGTTGACCTATGTACCCATGATGTCATCGTTGGTCATGGGTAAAAATTTGCATAAACACTGGAATTTTTCGGAACGAGTGCTTCAATGGCTGTATCGTCGTTACGAACCTCTCATTCGCTGGTCGTTGAATTGGCAAAAAGCCACTGTCGCAATCACTTTAGCGCTTTTTGTAGGTTCTCTGTTTATTTTCAGCCAATTGGGAGGTGAATTTGTACCGACGCTGGACGAGGGTGATTTAGCCATTGACTTCCGAACGGCCTCGGGAACCTCCTTAACCGAAACCATTAACTCCGCTAACAAAGCCCATCAAATTCTGAAAAAGCATTTTCCTGAAATTCAACAGATTGTAGGAAGGGTAGGGGCGTCCGAAATTCCGACCGACCCGATGCCCATTGAAATGGTGGATCAGATGATAAATATGAAGGATATTTCGGAATGGAAAAGCGCCAAAAATCGGGAAGAAATGTCTGAAAAAATGGCTGCTGTTTTGGCCGAAGAACTGCCCGGGACGAGCGTCGAAATGACCCAACCCATTCAGATGCGCTTCAATGAAATGATTACCGGAGTGCGGTCGGATGTAGTGGTTAAGATTTTTGGAAATGATTTGGATGTACTTTACGAACGCGCCAATGCAGCGGCTAAAGTCATTGAAAAGATAGACGGCGTAGCGAGCGTACGCGTTGAGCAGATTGTGGGTCTTCCTCAAATTAGCATTGCTTATAACCGCGCCAAAATTGCCCAATACGGATTGAGTATTGCGGATATTAACCGTTTGGTAAGGGCTGGTTTTGCAGGTGAAACAGCTGGTACGGTCTATGAGCAGGAACGTCGTTTTGAGTTAGTGGTTCGTTTGGATTCTACTCATCGTCAGGACATTGAAAATGTACGTCAGTTACTGATTCCCTTGCCTTCGGGAGGTACAGTTCCGCTGGCAGAGCTGGCCGAAATAGGATTTAAAAAAGCCCCCGCTCAGATTTCGCACGAAGAAACACGTCGGCGCATCACCATTGGAATCGGGGTGCTCAATCGCGATGTGGAAAGTGTGGTCAACGATGTACAGGCTCAAATAGAAAAGCAGGTGTCGCTCCCATCCGGATATTTTTATACCTACGGCGGAGCATTTGAAAATCTCCAACGCGCCAAAGACCGCCTCAGTTTTGCGGTGCCCGTAGCGCTGTTTCTCATATTTACGCTGCTTTATTTTACGTTCAGTTCTCTCAAAGAATCTTTGCTCATTTTTACGGCGGTACCTATGTCGGCCATTGGGGGAATCATTGCGCTTTGGATGCGCGATATGCCTTTCAGTATTTCGGCGGGAGTTGGCTTTATTGCCTTGTTTGGAGTAGCGGTTTTGAACGGGATCGTTTTGATAAGTTACCTCAATGATTTGGAAAAAGAAGGAATTACCAACCTCCGAGAGCGAATTATGCGTACAGTTGAAGTACGTTTCCGACCCGTTGTTATTACTGCTACGGTGGCTTCTCTTGGATTTTTACCCATGGCGATTTCCAATTCGGGCGGAGCCGAAGTACAGCGCCCTTTGGCAACAGTAGTGATTGGCGGGATTTTATCGGCTACCCTGTTGACGTTGGTCGTATTGCCGGTGTTGTATGCTTTGGTTGCAAAGAAGAGTAAAATTTCATTGCCAAAAGGAGGGGCCGCTTTCGTATTGCTATTGTTGATGGCCGGAACCATCAAGGGGCAAAATCAAATTACGCTCACTCTTAGTCAAGCCATTGAACAAGCTGCCAAAGATAATCTTACCCTTAAAACCTCCCAATACATGCTGCAATCACAGCAGGCATTAGTAGGTTCGGCGTGGCAGTTGCCCAAACTATCGGCAGATTTGTTAGCGGGGCAAATTCAGAGCCGCCCGTTTGACTATACCTTGAGTGCAGTTCAAAATTTTGAGCCTTTTGCTGTGTATCGCGGTCGTGCCAAGGTACTGACGCAACAGGTCAATGTGACTCAAAAACAGCAGGATATTCAACGCAACGAGCTGGTTTTTAGCGTTAAGC
This sequence comes from Runella sp., assembly GCF_027484545.1. GTDB lineage: Bacteria > Bacteroidota > Bacteroidia > Cytophagales > Spirosomataceae > Runella. The sequence continues at coordinate 8,943 of NZ_JAIXST010000257.1, forward strand.
AACAGTACTACCAACTTCTTTTTTTATACCGATTGCGGCAAGTGCTTCAATCTCAGGATACGCTCTATCAAAAAGCTTCCGACGCCGCTAATATTCGCTACAAAACGGGGGAATCAACTTTATTGGAACAAGTGGCAGCCGAAACCAATCGACGCGAAATCCAAAATCGCCGTGTCATTATCGACCGCGATTTGCAAATGGCCTATTTGAGTTTACAGACGTTGCTTTATACTACTGAACGAGTTCAGATTGACACCTTGCTCAATCTCCAACGGCCTTATACTTCCCCAGAAGGAGCTAATCGATATGTGGCATTAGCCGAAGAAGAAGCAAAATTGAGTCGAAATTTTACCGAATTGGAACGAGCCCAACTCAAGCCGGATTGGCGCGTGGGCATTGCCAATCAGTCCATCGAAAAACGGTTAGGATTTACGTACGTATCAGGCGGTTTAGGAATTCCTCTCAATACAAAGCCTCAAAAAGCCCGCATTGAAGCGGCTCGCATTAGTGAACAGGCATCAGACAGCCAACTTAAATCAGTGCAGTTTCAAACCGACGCCAATGTAAAAATCTTGCTGGAAAGCTTGAATAAACTTCAAAATACCCTTCAATATTACGAGCAATCCGCGCTTCCTCAGGCAGATTTATTACTCAAAACCACTTACAAACAATTTCGTTTGGGGGACATTGAATACGTAGAATTTTTTCAAAATACCCGCCAAGCGTGGCAAATTCGAGAGAACTATCTTTCTGAACAATTCAGATTCAGTCAAACAGTGATTGAACTGGAAAAATGGTTGGGAATGGAATAAGTGGGAATGTCGACGGTGGCGGTTCGCCGCTGCGACGCCCGTGCGATTATACGAATGCAGAATGTCGAATTTAAAAAATAGGTAGATAATGAAAGTTTCAAATAATACAATTAGTAACACTTTGTCACCCTGTAAGGGTCTGAACTATAACGGAAAGCGCAGTTTGTTCTCGTTTGTAGCGAGAATACTCAGAGCCGTGCGTTTCAAGAGCACAGTCCTACCCGTTCGCGTTGTAAACGCAAACGAACGAGGATTTTGCTTAGCGCCTTTTGCTTTTTGCTTTTTGCTTTTTGCTTTTTGCCTTTTTGCTTTTTGCCTTTTCTTAACCGGTTGTAATAAAACCGAAACCGCTGCCACGGAAGAAGCAACCGCAGCTCCTGCTGAACTAAAACTTACTGCCGAGCAGGAGAAAAATTTCGGGATCACTCTCGGCAGTCCCGAAATCCGTAGCGTTTATGATGCGGTGGTCCTGAACGGGGTGGTAGAAACTCCACCTCAACAAAGTGCTTCCATCAGTTTTCCGTTGACCGGAATTGTGCGTTCTGTCAACGTGTTGTCAGGAAGTCAGGTGAGTAAAGGAAGTACATTGGCGACCATCGAAAGCCTGGAACTCATTCAATTACAGGAAGATTACTGGAAAACGGTGGGGCAATTGACGTATGCAGAACAGGAGCGCCAACGTCAAACCACGCTAAGTCAGGAAGACGTAGGAGCCAAGCGAAAATTACAACAATCCGAATCGGATTTCCGAGTTTTAGAAGCCACTAAACAGGGGATTGAAGCAAGGCTTCAAGTAGTAGGGATAGATCCTAACAGCTTAAAAATCAATCAAATTATACGAAGTATTGCCTTGCGTTCGCCGATAGCCGGAGTGGTCAAAGCAACCCGTACCAACATTGGGAAATCGGTCACTGCGGGCGAGTCGCTGTTTGAAGTAGTGAACCAAACGGGAGCAAGATTGGTACTGAAAGTGTTTGAAAAAGACCTCAATCGAATAAAAATAGGTCAAAAAGTAGAGCTTGAAAACGGTACTGCCACAATTACGGGCCTCAGCAATAATTTTGAGGCCGCAAGCCGTACTGTAGATGTCTATGCCCAACTCAACGGAATGCGTTTATTGGCAGGACAATACGTCAATGGGAAAGTGGTGGCTTCTCCGCGCCAAGCCGAAACGTTGCCTGAAACTGCCGTAGTACGAACAGGAGAAACGGCTCACGTTTTTGTTAAAACACCCCAAGGGGTTTATCAGCCCGTTGCCATTAAAACAGGAGCTGCCCAAAACTCGTTTGTCGAAGTGATTTTCACTCAAAAAACTACCTTTCCCATTGTCATTACAGGTGCCCAAACCTTGCAGGCTGAATTAACAAAAGGACAGGGAGAAGAGGAGTAGCGAGATTTAAGTTAATTTTTTCTCCAAAATAATTTTCGGTTCCCCTGCTTTGTCAGCCAATAGACCTACAATGTTGAAGCCATGTTTGAGATCTAAAATCAGCATGTTGCGCCAGCGATTGTAGGTCATGGTTCTGACCGTATGGTAGCCGTGGGTCTTACACCACTCGTGTTGTAATTGCATCAGTTTGGAAGCGATACCCTGCCCGCGAAATTCATCGGAAACACACCCTAACCAACTATAGAAATGTCCTTCTTTGCGCCAATACCCCATTTTATAACTAATCATTTGTTGATTCTGATAGGCAATGATGGTTAAAAGTGCAGGAGCTTCTCTCATTTCCTGAATAAGTTCGTCGCGAGGTTGCCCGCTGAAAACCTGAAAGTGCAATTCCAAAAGGACTTCTAACGTTGGCGAAGGAAGTTGATTTTCAATGAATTGGTATTGAATCTCTTTCATGGCATGACCAAAGTAGTATAAGGGTTTAGTTGACTCTTTTCAAAATCAGTAAGGTTTTGAAAAGTAGTTTGAGCAATTTGGGTGAGAGCTTCTTCCGTAAAAAAGCCTTGATGTGCTGTAATCAGCACGTTAGAAAAACTCATCAGGCGCATAAGCACATCGTCCTGTATAATACTTTCTGAGAAATCATTGAAAAATAAATCGGCTTCCTGCTCATACACATCAATACCGAGGTAGCCCAAATGACCGCTTTTCAGGGAATCAATGACGGCCTTGCTATCAATCAAGCCACCCCGACTCGTATTGATAAGCATGGCATTGGGTTTCATCAGTTTCAGTGTATCGGCATTGATGAGGCGATTGGTCTGCGGAGTAAGCGGACAGTGCAAAGACACAATATCGGAGGCGGCAAACAAGTCGTTCAAAGGTACAAATTCCACACCCAAAGCTACCAACTCAGGATGCGATTGTACGTCATACGCAAGTACCCGACAACCGAACCCTTTCATTATTTTGGCAAATGCTTCCCCGATTTTACCAGTACCGATAACCCCAACTGTTTTCCCGAAAATGTCAAATCCGGTCAATCGTTCTAGTGAAAAGTTACCTTCGCGTACCCGGTTGTAGGCTTTGTGGGTTTTACGATTGAGCGTCATAATGAGGGCAACGGCGTGTTCGGCTACAGCATGAGGTGAATAGGCAGGCACTCGCACTACGGCAATCCCGTGTGCCTGTGCCGCTTTTAAATCTACGTTATTGAACCCGGCACAGCGTAAGGCAATGATTTTGACGTTTTTCGCAGCTAATTGTTTGATTACCTCTGCATCAAGTTGGTCGTTGACAAAAACACAAACACCTTCATAACCGGCAGCTAATTCTACACTTTCCGAACTCAAACCGGCTTCATAGAATTTTAAGGTGTGAGATGTATTGAAACGATTAAAATAGATTCGGTCGTACGATTTTGTGTTGAATATGGCGAGTTTCATAATTAATAGTAGGTGACTTAATGCTAAAATAATGGTCTAAGCATTTGCAAGGACTTAAAAAACACTTAGATTTGAGCCTTGTCAAGCTAAATTATTTCAAATAACTAACAAAATCTTTTTCAACCATGGGACTCATGTCATTTTTTAAGGGTGTCGGCGAAAAAATCTTCGGTAAAGATGAACCCGCAGCAGCACCCGAAAAAGTTGCCGAATTGAAAGCAGGCGCTTTGCTCCAGCACGTCAAAACGTTAGGCTTACCTTATAATAAGCTGATTGTAAAAGTAGCGGGCCACACCGTTATTTTGGAAGGCGAAGTTGCTACGCAGGAAGATGCCGAAAAAATCGCTTTGGCGGTAGGTAACGTAGAAGGTGTAGAGGCAGTTGACAACAACATGGTTGTTGAAACTCCGGCTCCTGAAGCTCAGTATCACGAAGTTAAAAAAGGCGATACGCTTTCCTTAATTGCGAAAGAATATTACGGTGATATGATGAAATACCCCATTATTTTTGAAGCGAATAAGCCGATGTTGACGCATCCTGACAAAATTTATCCAGGTCAGGTATTGCGTATTCCACCGCGTTCTTAAAAGTGTAGAGTTGAAAGTGTAAGGTGTAAAGGTTAGTGTATAAAGTGTAAAGAGAAAAAATAGCTCTTTAACCTTTAACCTTTACACTCTTTTTCTGCGCCATTCTTGGATTTGATTGAAAGGAAACGGCAAATCATTGTAATGAAGGCTTAGGTATTCTTCTTTTTGAGCTCCAAAACTTTGATAAAAATCAGCAATGGATTTTACTTCGGGGCTTTCAAAATCAAAAATAAAATCAGATTCCGCGTATTCCCGGATGATCTGGTCAATCAACAACGTGCGGGCATTGCCTTTCCTTCCGAGAGGCGAGGCGGCATTAAAAAGATAGATAATTCTTTTGTCGAAAATAACGAAAAGTGCGCCTGCTTCTATTTGTCCATCTTTTAGGGCATATACCAATTTTACCGCCTTTTTGCCGAATAAAACGTCAACGATTTGCTGTAGCAGTAGATAAGCAGTTTCGGCTACTCCCCCTTGTATTTGTGAAGCATGATGCGTTCGGAATAATTCAATGATTGGATTCAGGTCATGGCTTTCCAAAACATTCCATTTAAAACGTTCGGCCCGATTCAAATTTAGCAGACGGTCAGGTGTATAGCTTTGTTTTAGGGTATGGTAAGGGGAATGTAGTTGTAAAATATGGGTAGTGCAGTGATTTATTTCGTACCGGTCAGGAAGGGGATTAGCCTGAGAAAAGCGACCTGTATATATTGAAATATACCGAAAATAATTTGGTAATTGATATAGAAACAAATGGGTAGCTTCCTGAAAATCAAGGTGTTTTCTGGTGAAAATTCCTAAAAGTTGGCAATAGAACGGTTGCTGAATCACTTTTACAGACCATTTTTTGAGGATGGGTAGTGGCATAACAGCTTTCCAGCCATCGCTTTCTTCAAGTACTAATGCTCCCCAATGCGGAGAAACGGCATCAAGGTACCAGGTGTAAGCATAAACGATTCGTTGTGGGGAAGCGGCAATGAAATTATTCCATTGAGTTTCAGAAATTTCATGGCGTTGTAGAAAAAAGACGGCCATTTTACTAATCTGAAAAGGTTTACAAGTTTACTGTTTCCCGTTATGGAACGGAACGCCATATACCAGCTATTGTGGACTGTCAACTGTTAACTAAAATTACTCCGTATTTTCTGAACGGCTTCTTTGACGGCATCTTCTTGTTCCATCAAATCGCTTATGGTCTGAATGGCATGAATGACAGTGCTGTGGTCGCGCCCTCCGAAGTGATAACCGATTGATTTTAAAGAAAGATTGGTAAACTCTTTCGCAAAATACATCGCCACCTGACGAGGATATACCAATTCTTTTTTGCGGCTTTTACTCTTTAAATCCGCAACGGTGACATCATAATAATCGGCAACTAAATCCTGAATAGTATCAATATTAACTTCTCTTTCTTCAGACGTAACGATGTCTTTCAGCACGCTTTTGGCCAATTCCAAATCAATATCGCGGCGCACGAGTGAGGCTTGTGCCATCAACGAAATGATAACACCTTCCAATTCTCGCACGTTGGTATTGACACTGTGGGCTACGTATTCAATCACGCCCGCGTCAATATAGATTCCTTCTGCCTGCAACTTCCGCTGAATAATGGCGATACGGGTTTCGAAATCGGGTTGCTGCAAATCGGCCGTTAAACCCCATTTAAATCGAGATAACAACCGGTCCTGTAATCCCTGTAATTCACTGGGTCGGCGGTCGGAAGTCATGATGATTTGCCGCCCCGATTGATGTAAGTGGTTGAATATATGGAAAAAAGTATCCTGCGTTTTTTCTTTTCCTGACAAAAACTGTACATCGTCCAGAATCAACGTATCGACTTTCATGTAGAAGTCCGTAAAATCCTGAAGCGTATTACTCTTAATGGCGTTGATAAACTGATTGGTGAATTTTTCGGAAGATACGTATAACACCTTTTTATCTCGGAGGTGGCTCTTGATATGATTTCCGATGGCTTGTACCAAGTGCGTTTTACCCAACCCTACGCCACCATAAATTAATAATGGATTGAACGATGTTATGCCTGGGCGTTGGGCTACGGCCATACCTGCCGAGCGAGCCAAGCGGTTACAATCCCCTTCGATGTAGTTGTCGAAACTATAATTAGAATTAAGATACAAATCCAATTCGGCTGAATCAGGGCCTCTGGAAGGTGCTTGATGAGGCTTTTTTGGTTCTGAAGCGGCTTTTTGACGAGCTTCGGCTGCTTCGGGAGAATTGGTAGTAGGTACGTGAACTTTAATGGGAGGCTGACGGTCAGTTCCCGTGTCAACAATAATAGAATATTCCAGCTGCCCATCGCGACCGATAGCGAAATCCAGTGCCCTTCTTAAGACGTGAATGTAGTTCTCTTCCAACCATTCGTAAAAAAATTGACTCGGGACTTGGATGGTCAAAGTTCTCCCGTCAAGCCGAAAAGGAACAATCGGCTCAAACCAGGTATTAAAACTTTGTTCGGAGATATTTGCCTTGATTACCTGTAAGCATTTATCCCACACCTCATCGACTTCGTGTCGCAAATGATTATTTACCAAGCACTATTTTTTTTGACAAAGGGCTGCAAAATTAGGGAAAACTTACACATAAACAACAGCAAAAAGGTACTGATTTTAGTCAGGAAAAATCAAATTTTGCGAATACATGAATATACGAATGAATCTATACCTATATAGCAGCAAATCCGTATTTTATCTTGAAACGGAATTATATTAAGCCTAATTTTACCTGATTATTATTTAAGGTCGTTTTATTCCTGAAAAGTACAACAATTGATGAACTTACCACTTTTTTCTGAGTTTTCGTCAGCCGATAAAGCGGCGTGGAAGCAACAGGCTGTCAAAGACTTAAAAGGAAAGGATTTTAATGCTAATCTGCAGTGGATTTCTGCGGAAGGATTGGTTGTAGAGCCTTATTACGCAGCAGAAGATTTGAACGATGACCGTTTATCGGAAGTACAATCGGTGCAGCAAAAACCAATGGGTTGGTTGAATCAGCCCGTGATAATCTACGAAAACGAAAAAGAGACGAATGCCAAAATGAAGGCAGTTCTGCAAAAAGGAGCCGATGCTTTAGTGCTGGATTTAGGTTCAGAAGAAGTCGGGGAAATTGAGTTTTCAAAGCTGTTTAATGGCTTAAAATTGAGCGATTTTCCTGTTTATTTTCAAACCAACGGACAGGAAACTTCAGTGATGACAGCGTTGCTAAAGTTTATACCGTTTCAAATGAAAGGTGGCTTTGCAGATGATGGTTTGGCGCGGTGGATGGTATTGGGAAGATTGCCTGAAACGCATTTCGAGGAGTTGGCGGCTTTGGTTAAAAAGACCCAAAGTTCTCCCCAATTCAGGATTGTGTGCGTAAGCAGTCATCCTTTCCACAATGCAGGGGCTAATGCGGTGCAAGAATTGGCTTTTACCCTTGCCTCGGCCGTAACATATATGGATAAATTGACTGATTTGGGACTGACGGCCGAAGAGGTAAGTGCAAAACTCTATTTCTCGGTTTCGACAGGAACGAATTACTTTATGGAGATTGCTAAGTTACGGGCATTGAGGTATTTGTGGGAGAAAGTGAGTTTACAGTTTAGAGCGGGCGGCGTTCCGCCTGAGGTTTTGGAATTAGAACAGCAGACCCTAAACCCTAAACTACAAACCGTAAACACATTTATTCATGCTCAAACTTCCACTTTTTACAGTTCAGCCATTACTCCCGATTCCAATATGTTGCGAGCTACGACCGAGGCAATGAGTGCGGTGATGGGTGGCTGCAATGCGCTGACTGTTCATGCGTATGATGAGTCATTGAAAACTCAGGATGATTTTTCGGAACGAATAGCCCGAAATATTTCTACCTTGCTCAAGGAAGAAGCGCATTTGGACAAAGCCGTTGACCCCGCTGCGGGAAGTTATTATCTCGAACATCTGACCCTTCAATTGATTGATGCTGCTTGGGATCTGTTTTTGAAAGTGGAAGAAAAGGGGGGATTAATGGCTGCGTTTGAGGAAAATTTTATTCAGAATCAAGTAGAGTCAAATTTTGAGGCAACACTTTCTGCCCTTCAAACCAATAAAAGGGTGATGATTGGCGTAAACAAATTTAGAGTTGAAGAATCAATGAAGCATAACTTTGTCAACGTTTTGAACGTTGACAAAGTTGAAGTTGAGATATTCAAGTTGTTAAAAAATAAGCGTATTTCCCAAACTTTTGAACAATGAAATCTACAGCCAATCACCTTAGAGAGATTATAGCACAGGTGGTTCCCTCTCTCCGGAACATCAATGACGAGGAAGCGTCTCTGAAAACTCGGCCTGGAAAATGGTCTAAAAAGGAAATTTTGGGTCATTTGATTGATTCAGCCTGCAATAATCAGCAAAAATTTGTCCGAACGATGGCGCAACCCCATTTGGAATCTGTAGGGTATGCACAAAACCACTGGGTAGCGGCTCAAAACTACCAAACAACGGATTGGCTCTTGTTAATCACTTTTTGGGAAGCATACAACCTGCATTTGGCTCACGTGATAGAAAATGTCAGTGAGACTGTGCTGCAAAATACAATCATGATTGAAGGTGCCGGACCGTTTACGCTTGAATTTATCATGAAAGATTATGCCGAACATCTCAAACATCATTTACATCAAATTTTGCCGCAAGTAGGGCTGAAAAGTGTTTTTGAAAATGTGTATGGGGCTTGAAATTTGATTTGTTATGAAAATTATACCTTTGGAACGGAGGTAGAACCCTGTTAGTTTTAAAAATAATGAAACCCAACTTTACCACTATAAATAAAGCATCAAACTTTATTCCCATAGGCTCGACTGGATTACTAATCGATACTCAAAAAGAATCGGATCGCCGAGTGGTGGATTTGCAATCGGGTAAAAAGCCGTTCCTCACTGCTGAAGGAATTAAAGTAAAATCTACATTTACAAAGGCCGACGTTGAAAATGCGGAACATTTGGGGTTTGCAGCGGGAATTCCTCCTTTTTTAAGAGGTCCTTACAGCACCATGTACGTAGTGCAGCCGTGGACGGTACGGCAATACGCAGGTTTTTCCACTGCCGAAGAGTCCAATGCGTTCTATCGTCGCAACTTGGCAGGAGGACAAAAAGGATTGTCAGTTGCGTTTGATTTGGCGACCCACCGGGGTTATGATTCCGACCACCCGCGTGTTGTAGGTGATGTGGGAAAAGCAGGCGTTGCCATTGACAGTGTGGAAGATATGAAGGTTTTGTTTGACCAAATTCCACTGGATCAAATGTCGGTTTCGATGACCATGAATGGTGCCGTACTTCCCATTATGGCGTTTTATATTGTGGCAGCGGAAGAACAGAGCGTTAAGCCGGAACAGTTGGCCGGGACCATTCAAAACGACATTTTGAAGGAATTCATGGTGCGCAACACGTATATCTATCCGCCTACTCCGAGTATGCGCATCATCGGGGACATTTTTGCGTATGCCAGTCGGTTTATGCCGAAATTCAACAGCATCAGTATCAGCGGTTATCACATGCACGAGGCGGGTGCGCCTGCTCACATTGAGTTGGCCTATACGCTTGCTGATGGCTTGGAATACATCCGAACGGGTTTGGCAGCAGGGATGGATATTGATGATTTTGCCCCTCGTTTGTCTTTTTTCTGGGGAATTGGGATGAACCACTTCATGGAAATCGCCAAAATGCGGGTAGGACGATTATTGTGGGCCAAAATTGTCAACAAATTTGCTCCTAAAAATAAAAAATCACTGGCGCTTCGGACGCATTGCCAAACTTCGGGTTGGTCATTGACAGAACAGGATCCGTTCAATAACGTGGCTCGTACAGCCATTGAAGCTATGGCGGCGGCGTTGGGGCATACCCAAAGTTTGCATACCAATTCGTTGGACGAAGCGATTGCTTTACCTACTGATTTTTCGGCGCGAATTGCCCGAAATACCCAACTTTACTTACAATACGAAACCGATATTTGTCGCGTCGTAGACCCGTGGGGAGGAAGCTATTACGTTGAATATTTGACTAAAGAATTGGCCGAAAAAGCGTGGGCTTTGATGGAAGAAGTGGAACAAATCGGTGGCATGACCAAAGCCATTGAAGCAGGTCTTCCCAAGATGCGCATTGAAGAAGCGGCTGCTCGTAAACAAGCGCGCATTGACAGCGGGAAAGATATTATTGTGGGTGTCAATAAATATAAGCCCGATTCTGAAAAACCGCTCGAACTGTTGGAGGTTGACAATAAAGCGGTTCGCGAAGCGCAGGTGGCTCAATTGGAGCGAATCAAGGCCGAGCGAGATACGGAGAAAGTGCAACAGGCATTGGCGGCCATTACAGAAGCGTGTTCGCAACAGGGCGGGATGGACAATTCCACCAATTTGTTGGCGTTGGCCATTGAAGCCGCTCGGGTTCGGGCTACATTAGGGGAGATTTCGTACGCAATGGAAAAAGTATTTGGAAGATATAAAGCCGTGATACGTTCTATTTCAGGAGTTTACAGTGCAGAAGTTTCGGATGATGAGAATTTCCGCCTCGCCAAGGCAATGGCCAATAAGTTTGCCGAAATGGAGGGCCGCCGCCCCCGCATTATGGTAGCCAAAATGGGTCAGGATGGTCACGACCGCGGCGCCAAAGTAATTGCGACGAGTTTTGCTGACTTAGGCTTCGATGTAGACATGGGACCCTTGTTCCAAACGCCCGAAGAAACTGCTCGTCAGGCTGTTGAAAATGATGTGCACATTGTGGGGGCATCGAGCCTTGCTGCTGGTCACAAAACCCTTGTTCCTCAGTTGATTGATGAACTTAAAAAAATGGGTCGCGAAGATATTATGGTGATTGCAGGAGGAGTGATTCCTGCCCAAGACTACGATTTCTTATACAAAGCGGGGGTAAAAGGGGTTTTTGGCCCTGGTACAGTGATTTCGGTAGCGGCGCAAAAGATTTTGGGGGAATTGATGGGGGAGTAAGGGGACAGTGCGTTGCAATGGCCAACCGTCGCACTGCTCTGGCGTTCGCGTTGTAAGCGCAAACGAACAAAATGCAGGCACTCAAAGTGCGATAGAGCCCTGTTAGCAATAGCGGGGCTTTTTTTGTTAATTTGAAACAGAATTAATCACAAATGCAATGAGAAACTTTCGGATTGAAAGCCTGGAAATAAACGAAATTGGGCCGTTTGAGCATTTGAAAATTTATTTTCCACTCAAAAAAGACCAAGATAAAGCAGAGATACATATTTTAACGGGTGAAAATGGGACGGGGAAAAGTACAATTTTGGAGGCACTAATTTATCCAATTAGTTATATCGTTGACCAAAATCAATTACAAAGTTCCTTAGCAAAGAGGCTATGGACTTACCCAAGTAAAAGCAGGATGCTAATACGTAGTTTGGGCAGTCTATTTTCTGCTCGGGCTTTTGGGAGAAAATGGGAAGTAGATCCCAGTCATTCTGTGACTACTCAAGAATATTTAGACTATTCGAAAACAAATTTTGTTAGGGATTATAGGGTTGCATTTTTTGCCTATTCAAGTTATAGGCATTCAGAAGAAATTATGATTTCAGGAATTAATGAAATTCAATTTCATCCTCTTCAGAATGCAGATAATTTTCGTTTGTCAATCAATTCCCAAAACCATTATTCAATGGCTTGTTAATATACAAACACGTGAATTAATAGCCAAAGGAAAAGGGGATGTCCAAAAAGCAAAACAATATCGTGCAACCATCGAAATCATTGAAAATACTTTGGGCGAAATCATTGAATCCGAAGTAAAATTTGATTTAGAAGAAGACCCATTAGGAGTAAAAATTAAAGTAGATGGTCAGACCTTAAATTTTGATCAACTCCCTGATGGCCTGAAATCAATGGTAAGTTGGATGGGGGATTTGTTGATGCGAATGGATAGACTGAAATGGGTAAATAATCTGCCCGTTTTGGAGCGAAATTTTATCTTGTTGTTGGATGAAATTGAAGTGCATTTGCATCCGGCCTGGCAGCGCAAAATTTTGCCAGTTGTTCAAAAACTCTTCAAAAATGCCCAAATCTTTATTTCTACCCATTCTCCATTTGTAGCAGGTTCGGTAGATGGCGCTTGGGTGCATCGGTTTGTGAAAAAAGATGGGTATAGTGTATTGGCAGGAGAAGCGATTTTGTCGGAAGATGCCAAAAGCTATGATTATATTTTAGAAGAAATCTTTGGCATTAAAGAACGTTTTGGGGTAGAGGTAGAAAGGAAATTAGCGGAATTTCAGCAACTCAAAAAAGAGATTTTGAAAGGCACAGAAGCGGTAGATGTCTCCTATTTTAGGAAATTGGCAGGAGAATTGGCCGTGCAAAGCGTTGAACTCGAAAGCATTATCGGCATGGAACTCAGACAGCTAAAACGCCTCACTAACCAAGACTTTTCTTTGACCGAAGCATGAGAAAGTTAATCCGCACAGAGTCTCCTGAGGTTTTGACGAAAATTGACGAAGTAAAAGGAAAGACTCGTTGGCAAGTTTATGGGGAACTATATGCACAGAATCGAGCTAAAAAACCTTCATTTGAGTTTCAATGGCCACAAATTGAGGGGAAGAAACTCAATCAACATCTTTTACCGAAATTGATGGCAATGACTGATGACCATTGCTCTTATTGTGACGGTTTTCCTTTGAAAAGAGGAGATGATACCATAGACCATTTTCATCCTAAAACGCGCTCGGAGTTTTACTCAAAAGTATGTGATTGGGAAAATTTGTATCTATCCTGCAAACATTGTCAAGATTCAAAAGGAAGTCAATATGAAGTTGAATTGTTAAGACCGGATGAGCTCGACTTTCATTTTAATCGGTATTTCATCGCAGATTCAGATTTGAAGTGCAATTATCCAGCCGTTACTTGTTAGTGACTGCTGATGAAAGAGCCAACTGTTGTGAATAATAAACCATAGTTTTGTGGTGTCGAATCATAAAACA
>NZ_JAIXST010000208.1 GCF_027484545.1 Runella sp.
CGGCTGGTCAGAAAGTCGCTATCCTTTTCCAAATTGGACAAGTGGCACAACTTGGCGATTGGTTGGTGCTTTTGGCAATTCAACTTGGAGAGGCAGCATTACATTTGATACACCGCCTAGGGAAACCAAAAAATCCATAGCTTTAGACCTCATTCTTAGCCCATGAAATCACTAATCACTTTATTGTTGCTTATACTTATAGGTAGATTTGGCTTCGCCCAAACGGATTCTACATCACAAACTACTGCACCCACTTTTCACAAAGGTCGCTTTGCCGCCGTAGTAGCTACCGAAGCCGCTTTGTACGCCGGAACAATGTCCTATTTGAATTTCATTTGGTACAAAGGGGTACAAAGAGTGCCTTTTGAGTTTTATGCTGATGGCAAAGGATATTTACAAGTGGATAAGTTTGGCCATGCGTATGGCTCTTATTTGGAAAGTTATATTGGGTATCGCGCGATGCGGTGGTCGGGCGCTTCCAAAAAGAAGGCGTTAGTGTATGGCGGGACATTGGGTTTCTTTTTACAGTCACCCATCGAAATCATCGACGGATTTTATGAAGGATGGGGCTTTTCATGGACCGACATGGTCGCCAATGCCGTGGGGAGTTCGTTGGTGATTGGGCAGGAATTACTTTTCGATGAGCAAATTATGAAGTACAAATTCAGTTTTCGTCGCTCACCCTACTCCAAACAGGCCAATGGGTATTTAGGAACGACATTTGCGGGACAAATCTTGCAGGATTACAATGCCCATACCTATTGGTTCAGTATTGGCTTAAACCGCATCATCCGGTCAGAGCGAATTCCTGATTGGCTCAATGTGGCGGTAGGCTACGGCGCCAATGGGATGTTTGGTGAGTTTGAAAATATCAAGCGCTGGGGCAATGTCGTGATTCCGCCCACGCAGCGCTACCGTCAATTTTTGTTTTCTTTGGACATTGACTGGACCAAAATCAAGACAAAGAACCGATTCCTGAATCAGGTCTTCCAAAGTATGTTTATGATCAAACTTCCCTTCCCCGCCCTCGAAATTAACACCAAAAACGGATTTCGGGTCTATGGAATCTATTATTGAGACAGACAGTAATAATCTGTTATTCTTCTTTAAAAAGAGTATCTACGCTAATTTCAAATTCGGGAAGAACGGGTTTAGCGGAGCAAACATCGAACTCAATACATATCTTTACGTCCCTACGGGAAGTATATACATAGACAGCTTCCAATTCAGGATAGATATTCCATACTACTTTTACCCCTGCCTTAAAATACTCTACTATCTTTTCCTCCACCTTATACGATTGGTCACTTTCCGAAATCACTTCAATCACAAATTCAGGAATGACGTCTTCACCTTTACGACCGCGCTGTACCTGCTCACGAGTGAAATAAGCAATATCCGGGCGTCGCATCTGAATACCGGTAAGCATTACATCTGGTTCAGCAATGAGCGTTGCGTTTTTCTTATATCCCTTCTCAATAAATAAATCAAGAAGCACATCATAAATGTAATATTGTCGCTTTTTCATTCCCGTAAATTTAATCAACTCGCCATCGTTCCATTCGTATTTATAGCCATCGTTGGATTCCCAAACCAAGAATTCTTCTAATGTACGTGGCAATGCCTCTTTCTGTACCTGTATCATGGTCTTAAATGTTTGTTCAAAAATACGATTTTAATCGTTTATCACAAATACAAAATCGCCCTCCTTATTCTCGAAATGAACACCAAAAACGGATTCAGAGTCTATGGAATCTACTATTGAGTCCATCAATCCCCAAAATTTACCGATAGAATCCAAATTGTACTCTACCGATACTCTTTAAAAGGTGTTTATGTAACAAATAAGCCAACAATCGGGTAAAAAGAGGCAATTATCGGTATTCAATCCGGTTCAATCTATTGTATTTTTTTGTGAATCAAAGTAGCTGTTACTTTGTATCATCAAAACGCACAAAGAAATACAGATGAAAACTATTATTACTTCCGTCATTTTCGCATTGGGTATTACAGCCGCTCATGCACAGTTTCCGGGTGGTGGTCCCGGCGGCCCGGGCGGTATGCAGGGGGGCGACGGCAACGGTCGCAACCGGAATACCAACACGCAACAGCCTACCTTAAATCTTGAAAGCACTGCTCCTAAAGGAAATTCAAAAATCACCGGTTTTGTGATTGATTCGGCCGCAACCAAAGCCATTGAATTTGCCAATATCGCTCTTTACAGTAAAGCCACAGGAAAACCGATAGATGGTACCATGGCCGATGAAAAAGGCAAATTTACCCTCAAAAGCATTGCCGCAGGGGATTACAAATTGATGATTTCATTTATCGGTTTCAAAGATAAAACCATCGATAACATTAAACTTACCAAAGGTCAGGAATTGGACTTGGGAGTTGTCAAAATGAGTCCCGACATCAGAACGCTGGACGAAGTAGTGGTAACGGGCGAGAAATCACTCATCGAAGAAAAAGTAGATAGATTGGTATATAACGCCGAAAAAGACTTGAGTGCCCGCGGTGGCGATGCCTCCGATGTCCTCAAAAAAGTACCGATGCTGTCGGTAGATTTAGACGGGAACGTATCACTTCGCGGCAGTCAAAACATCCGGGTGCTGATCAACAACAAACCTTCTACCATCGTAGCCAGCAGCATTGCCGATGCTTTGAAAATGATTCCGGCCGATTTAATCAAATCAGTGGAAGTAATCACTTCACCCTCTGCCAAATATGACGCAGAAGGCTCCGCAGGGATTATCAATATCATTACCAAAAAATCAACGCTCCAGGGACTTACCCTCAGCGCCGATGCCGGTGTAGGTGCCCGTGGTTCCAACCTTAGCTTGAACGGGAACTACCGTCAGGGTAAATTAGGAATTACGTTGGGAGGTTTCGGTCGTATGTTCTATAATAAAGCAGCCACCACGTTAGACCAAACCACGCTTCAAAACGGCGTGTCGTTATTGACAAAACAAGCGACAAGTGCTTACGACAACGGTTTGTTTGGACGCTACAACATTGGATTTGATTATGAACTGGCTAAAAACCAATCGTTGACCGCCGGAATTAGCTTCGGAACCCGCAACATGATTCGGACGCAGGATATGACCAGTAATTTGTTTAAAAACAATGCACTGAGTTCTACCACCTACCGCGACGTAACTACCAAAGATTTGTCCAACAACGTGGACATGAACCTGGACTATATCCGTACCTTTAAAGTTCCCGGCAGAGAGTGGTCTATTTCAACCCAATACAGCCGCAACAACCTGACCAACAACTTCAACGCTGATTTGTTGAGCGAAAGCAACAGCTTATTGAGCCGTCAGAAAAACTTAAACGCTAACCTGAACCAAGAAGCCACGCTTCAAACGGATTATCAGACTCCTATCAAGAAAAACCAGATGCTGGAGTTTGGTGCAAAAACCATCATCCGTCAGGTAAACAGCGATTATAGCTACCAAGTAGCAGGCGCTACCGGGGCATTTGCCGCTGATGCCCGCAACCCGGTCGGAAGTTTGAATTACAACCAAAACATTGTAGCAGGGTATTTATCGTATACCTACTCAACCGCTAATAAATATACGTTCAAAGCAGGGTCACGTTACGAATACACGACCATTGACGCCAAAGACCAAATCGGCAAAATTTCAATCCCAAGCTACGGTGTACTTGTACCAAGCATCAACGTATCGAAAAGCATTAAGGCCGGAACTACATTGAAAGCTGCTTACAACCGTCGTATTCAACGTCCGGGTCTGCAACAGTTGAACCCCAACTACAACGCAGCTAACCCTTTCAATATCAGCATCGGAAATCCAAACCTGAAGCCTGAAATGACCAACAACTTTGAATTGAGCTTGAGCACCAGCATTAAGAAAACCTACTTGAATGCTTCGGTTTTCACTCGCTCTACCAACAACAGCATTACTCGTTTGAGCGCTCCTTCCGATACCCTTGCGGGAGCTATCATTACTACCTTCCAAAACATTGGTAAACAACAGGTAATGGGAGCCAACGTTTTCGCCAATGTGTATCTTACTCCAAAATGGACATTGAACGGTGGTGTTGACTTGTACTACAACTACTTAGAAGGTAAAGTACAGGGATTCGACGGAACGTCTATCAGCGCCAGCAACTCAGGTTGGGTAATCGGCGGACGTATCATGTCAAGTCTCGCATTGAACAAAGGTTGGGCCATGCAGTTGCACGGTGGAATGCGCGGAAACCAAGTGACGCTCCAGGGTACACAGGGAAGTTTCTACATGTACTCGTTCGGAATCAAGAAAGACCTTCCCAACAAAAAAGGAAGTTTCGGATTGGCAACGGAGAACTTCTTGGGCGGCATGAAAATGAAATCAACCTCGATTTCGCCGGTATTGAACCAAACCATGGTTAACAATATCTACAACCAAAATATAAAGTTGACCTTCAGTTACAAAATCGGAAAAATGACCTTTGTGGCTCCTAAGAAAACCAAAGGTGTGAAAAACGATGACGTAAAAGAAGGCGGAGATAACAACTAATCTTACCCGATTTTCAAAAAATTCCTGACCATGAAAGCATTACAACTTGGGTTAGCTTCCGTAGCACTTGCGTTGCCCGGCCCTTCCCAATCCATTTCCGACTCTCAAGGACTGTTTATTTCACACCTTGAAAACATTTTGGGAACGTCGTTTGACTTAAAAATAATAGCCCATTCTTACGCAGTGGCTCGGCAAACAGAAAAGACCATTTTAAGTGAAATAGAACGTCTGAATGCAATTCTGAGCAGTTATCTTCCCACCGGCGAATTCAATCGCTGGTGGGATTCCACTGAACAGGCTATTCCGGTTTCCAACGACCTTTGGGCCGTTTTGAATGAATTTTCAATTTGGCAGCAAAAAACAAACGGCACCATAAATGCCGCTGCCGAAGCTGTCAACCGTCTTTGGAAACAAGCCGCCGAAGCCCAAACGCTTCCCACCGAAACCGAGCGACTTGCTGTCGTAGAGGCCGTCAATCAACCTCACTGGACCCTTGACCCTATTCACCAAACAGCAACGCGGCTCAGCCAAACGCCTTTGCGACTCCATACATTCGCCAAAAGCTACATTTTGGATCGTGCGGCAGAAGTAGCCATGAAGCATCCCGAAGTGGATGCTGTCGTTTTAAATATCGGAGGCGATTTGGTCATCAAAGGAAATTGGACAGAAACGGTAGCCATTGCCAATCCTAAAACAGACGCAGAAAATGCAACTCCTTTGGCTTGGCTGACCGCACAAAATAAAGCCGTTGCTACGAGTGGCAATTACCGCCGGGGAGTACAGGTGGACAATCAGTGGTACTCACACATTGTGGATCCGCGCACGGGAATGCCCGCTCAGGAGGTCATCAGCGCCACGGTTATCCATTCGGATGCCACCACCGCAGGAGCACTCGCCACGGCATTTAATGTACTTACCCCTGATGAAAGTGTGAAATTGGCCGCTACGTTTCCAGGCACGGATTATCTCATCGTTACCAAAGAGGGTAAATCCATTGCGAGTCCCGATTGGAACCGCTCATCAACCCCTCCCACGGCCAACAATTCCGTAAAAACGGCTCAAATTTTATCTTTATCGAGTAATAAAGACAAAAATTGGAATCAAAATCAGGAGTTAATTATTTCGTTTGAACTCAGTCAGTTCGACGGGCGCTACCATCGCCCTTTTGTGGGCGTATGGATTGAAGACGAAAACCACGTTCCCGTTCGTCAATTGGCTATTTGGTACAACAAACCCCGTTGGCTTCCCGAATTACGGTCTTGGTACGCGATGCAGCGCAACATAGGATTAGATGTCGCTTCCATTGCGAGCGCAACTCGCTCCGCCGGCTCCTACTCACTCGTTTGGGATGGAAAAGACGATAAGGGGCAATTTGTAAAACAGGGCAAATACACCATCAATATAGAAGCGGCCCGCGAACACGGTACGTACCAGTTGATACGGCAGGAAATGGACTTTAACGGCGAACCTAAAAATCAAACCCTAAATGGAAGCACCGAAATCGCAACAGCGGCCTTGGAATACCGTGACAAAGGAACCAAGTGAGCCCATCCGTAAGCAGTCATCTGCCGGAACTTCTTTTTGGCAACGTCAGATGCCGGCCTTGGCGCGGTGGCTTCATTTGTACCTTTCCATGTTCAGCTTCGCGTTGGTGCTGTTTTTTGCCGTAACGGGGCTTACCCTCAACCATGCAGATTGGTTTTCCGACGCTTCTCGAACAACCGATTATAAAGGCAAGCTCACTGCCAGTTGGGTGAGTGTAGACGATACCTCGAAAGTAAATAAATTGGCGGTTGTTGAGTACTTGCGGGCAACCCATCAACTCAAAGGAACCGTGGATGATTTTCGCATTGATGCCGCAGAGTGTTCTGTTTCTTTTAGAGGGCCAGGATACACGGCCGATGCCTTCATTAATCGCCAAACGGGCACTTATCAAATCACTGAAACCCGCATGGGGTTGGTAGCCATCATCAACGACCTCCACAAAGGCCGTGATACCGGTAAAGGATGGTCATTGGTCATTGATGCTTCCGCCATTTTTATGACGTTAGTATCGGTAACCGGACTCCTACTGCTGCTCTTTTTGAAAAAACGTAGAACAAGCGGCCTACTATGGTCGTTGATAGGACTTGCCGTCTGTGCCGTTTTATATGTGGCATTATTTTAGCTAAAAATTCATTAGTACCATTTTTAACCCAAACACAAACCATTCCAACACAATGAAAACAGTTAAATCTATTCTGGTCGTGGCCTTAGCCGCATTGTCATTTGTAGCAGTAGCCAAGCCGGGCAAAAAAGCGCCCCAAACCCTGAAAGTAGACGCAAGTGCCAGTACATTCAATTGGTTAGCTAAAAAATTGACCGGTGAACACAACGGAACCGTTAAGATCCAAAGTGGAAATTTGGTAACTGACGGCGGAAAACTGACAGGTGGCGATTTTACAGTTGATTTTAGCACCATCAAAGATTTGGATATTCAGGGCGATTTTGCAGGAAAACTCGAAACGCACTTAAAATCAGCCGATTTCTTTGACGTAGCTCAGTTTCCTACTTCTACCCTTAAAATCACCAAAGCGGTAGCCAAAGGAGGAGAAAATTATGACCTTACGGGCAATTTGACCATCCGCGGAATTACCCAAAGCATTACTTTTCCCGCTATCGTGAAAGTTACGGGCAAAACAGCTTCTGCTTCCGCTAAATTCGACATCGACAGAACAAAGTTCGGTTTAACCTACCGTTCAAAAGCATTTTTTGAAAATATCGGCGACAAAATGATTTACGACAACTTTACCGTAGACGTAAAAATCGTAGCAAGTGCGCCGATGTAAAAAAGAAAGTAGATAGATAAAGTGAATAAGTCATGAGGTGGGCCGATGCCCGCCTTATGCTTTTTTATACAGCTCAACTTCCGCCCTTTTATTCCTCATTTTTTGGTGATAATTTTAGAAGCCAAAAATCTAAAACCATGTCACCTACCCTTAGCTACGTTAGCGGAACAAGTTCCCAACCTTTACTCGGTACCACTATTGGCGATTTATTTGATGACATTGCCGCCCGTTTTCCCCACAACGACGCCCTCATCGTCCATCATCAGAATATTCGTTTTACCTACCGACAATTCCATGCAGTTGTGCACCAATGTGCGAAAGCGCTTGTTGCCTTAGGCATCCGAAAAGGCGAGCGGATAGGTATCTGGTCGCCCAATCGCTACGAGTGGGCGGTGATTCAATTTGCAACAGCCAAAGTGGGTGCTATCTTAGTCAATATCAATCCGAGTTATCGTTTACATGAGTTGGAATACTGCCTCAATCAATCGGGATGCAGCGTATTGGTGATTGCCGATCAATTCAAAGCTTCCAACTTTACAGAAATGATGTTTGCCCTGACTCCCGAGTTGGTCAGCTGTGCTAAAGGCAAGCTTCGTACCGAAAAAGTGAGACAATTGCATACCATCATTCGGATGGGAACCGATGAAAAACCCGGGATGTGGCGTTGGGATGATTTTATGCAGGAAGCAGAAAAAACAACGGATGAGGCATTAGCAAAACGCCAAAAAGCGTTGACCTTTGACGAACCCATCAATATTCAATATACGAGCGGAACCACGGGTTTTCCGAAAGGAGCCACGCTGAGCCACCATAACATCCTGAACAACGGCTATTTTGTAGCCGAAATCATGAATTTTACCGACCGTGACCGTCTTGTCATTCCCGTACCTTTGTATCACTGTTTTGGCATGGTAATGGGAAATTTGGGGTGCATTACCCACGGCGCTACCATCATTTACCCAAGCGAAGGATTTGAGCCGGCAGCCGTTTTAAAGGCCGTAGAAACCGAAAAAGCAACCGCGATTTTTGGCGTGCCTACCATGTTTATTGCCGAGTTGGATTTGCCTGACTTTGAAAAACACGACCTTACCAGCCTGCGAACAGGCATTATGGCGGGTTCGCCCTGTCCCATTGAAGTGATGAAAAAAGTGCAAAGTCTAATGCACGTATCGGAAATGGAAATTGCGTATGGCATGACCGAAACCAGCCCGGTCAGCACCCAAACGCGGGTAGGTACTCCGTTGGAAAAACAAGTAAGTACGGTGGGGCAGGTGCATCCGCATTTGGAAGTAAAAATCATTGATCCCGAAACGGGACTTGTGGTATCTCGGGGCCAACCAGGCGAGTTTTGCACGCGAGGATACAGCGTAATGCTTGGGTACTGGAACAATGAAAAAGCCACGCACCTTGCCATTGACAACGCCCGTTGGATGCACACCGGCGACCTTGCTACGATGGACGATGAAGGTTACTTAAAAATAGTGGGGCGCATCAAAGACCTGATCATTCGGGGTGGTGAAAATATTTATCCCCGCGAAGTGGAAGAATTTTTATATACCCATCCAAAAATCAGCGATGTGCAGGTAATCGGTGTTCCGGATGCAAAATATGTGGAAGCTGTGATGGCTTGGGTACGATTGAAAGAAGGCGAAAAATTAACCTTAGAAGAACTGAAAGCCTTCTGCCACGGTCAGATTGCCCCGTACAAAATCCCTCAATATGTGCACATTACCGATAGTTTCCCTATGACAGTAACGGGTAAAATCCGCAAAGTGGAAATGCGCGAAATTAGCATCCGAGAGCTGGGTTTGGAAGAAGCCGAGAAAATAAAAACGGCGTAAACCGGTTCATTGCAACTTCCTGCAAAAAGAAAAACATCCCTATCCTTCAAATCGTCATCAAGACTTTCTGAATGCCGTTTTATTTTGAAAACATCTAAATTAATTATAATTGCGTTATATCCCGCAACGAGTTAATAACTTGGTGCGTAATAAAGCAGATAACCTAAAAAACAGTAGTTTACTCCGATGACGCGATACGAGTTTTTGAAATCAATGGGATTTAAGGGCGCTGCTTTAATGGCCCTGATGACCTCCTGCATCAGAGAAGAGGATACGTATATCAACGCGTTGACCGAAAAAGCAATTGCAAGCACTCCTGTTACTCCAACTCCTCCTGTTGCAACAACACCGGGAACAGGAACTGGCACAACAACGGGGAATGGAACGGATTTAAGTACGATTAAAAATCGCTTGTTAACTCTTGATTTAACTACGGCAGCCAATGCCGCTTTATTGTCAGCAGGAGGTTATGTGGCAGTAAGCGGAATCGTAGTGGCACAGGTAAGTGCGGGCGTACATGTGGCAGCTACCCAAACATGCAGTCATAAACCCCGAAACAGAATTATTTTCAACCGAACCGAATTTTATTGTACTGACCACGGAGCACGCTTTGACCTGTCCGGAAATGGATTAAACAGCTTAGGAAGCCGAGGAATTGCAGTGTATAAGGTAGCTACCGACGGCAAAACACTCGTAGTATACAGTTAATTGTTTCATTTTTTACTCCAAATTTCAATACCACCGTGAAACTGATCATCTCATTATTTATCAGCAGTTTTTTGTTTGCTGCTCCGCAATGGGGCAATGATTTTGACAAGGCCAAAGCCGACGCCGCTCAAAACCACAAATATATTTTGCTTAACTTTTGTGGCTCAGATTGGTGCGGACCTTGTATCAAACTGAAAAAAGACATTTTCGAATCAGCGGACTTTGCACAATATGCCAATGACAATTTGGTGTTGGTACGAGCCGACTTTCCGCGTTTGAAGAAAAATCAATTGGATGCCCGGCAAACTGCCCACAATGAAGCCTTAGCCGAAAAATACAACAATCAGGGTAAGTTTCCGCTGACGGTTCTGATAGATTCCAATGGAAAAGTAGTGAAGGAATGGGAGGGCTATCCTGCTTCCATGAGTACTTTGGGACTAATCCATGAAATTGCCAATTCGATTGATTCCCGAAAATAAGACCTTATACTGATTCAATTCTAAGGCCTCCTATTTTTAGTTCAACAATTCTTTGTATATCAGTATTTTATAAATTGGAAATTGAAAATCGCACATCGGAAATAGTATCAGCTTTGGAACCCCTGCATAAAAGAGTGCTTCGACTCATGGGGAACCGCTTTGAAATCAGCGTGGTATCTGAGGAGGAAGAATGGGCAGAAGCAAGAATAGACGACGCTGTGGCGGAGATTCAGCGCATCGAAGCACTCTTTACTACGTTCAAAGACAATAGCCAAACCAATCAAATCAACGCACACGCCGGGATATGCCCGGTCAAAGTAGACCGTGAAGTGTTTGATTTGATTCAGCGTTCTCTCCGAATTTCAGAACTGACGCAGGGAGCCTTTGACATTACATACGGTTCCATTGATAAAAGTCTATGGAACTTTGATACCCACATGACTGCCCTCCCCGACCGCGAAACGGCTCGCCGCATGGTTCGTTTAATCAATTATCGAAACGTTATTTTGGACGAGAACGAGCACAGTGTTTTCCTGAAAGAGAAAGGAATGCGGATAGGGTTTGGCGGAATTGGGAAAGGCTACGCCGCCGAAATGGCGAAACGGTTATTGATTCAAAAAGGAGTAACAAGCGGTATCGTAAACGCCTCGGGTGATTTGACCACTTGGGGAAACCAACCCAACGGGCAACCATGGACGATAGGAATTGCCGACCCAAACACCAAAAACCAGCCGTTTTCTTACCTGAATATCAGTAATGTAGCCGTAGCTACGTCGGGCAACTACGAAAAATTTGCGCTGATAAACGGTAAAAAATACGCACATACCATTGACCCTAAAACAGGATTGCCAGTATCGGGAATCAAAAGTGTAACTATCATTTGTCCCAATGCCGAAATTGCCGATGCCATGGCCACTCCCGTAACGGTCATGGGTGTACGAGTAGGTTTAGATTTGATTAACCAAATGCAGGGAATGGCCTGTATTATCATTGATGATTACGACCGTGTGTTTACCTCAAAAAATATTAAAATCAGTTAAGACATGAAAAATAGAATGGCAAAAGGATTAATACTCTTTTCTGTAGTAGCCAGCTTATCCTCTTGTGTGACCGTCAAAGAATACCAAAAAAGTCGCATTAATGACTCTGAAATGGAACTTTCGGCGCGAAAATCCGAGAAGTTTGAGCAGAGTTTCTACCTCTACCGCGAAGGCGCTTCGGGTGCTAATGGTGGTAAAAGTGGCGGTGGCTGCGGCTGTAATTAAAATATTCTAACGCCGGCGTGCAATGCAACGTCGGCGAGGTTTTGAACCTTGCCGACGTTGCGCGCCGACCTTGTAAAAATAGACTCCCTAAATGAAAAAAATCATAGTGACCGTTGGACTGTTGGCAGGTTTGCTGAAAGGTGCTCACGCCCAAACCACCAACGAAAAAGAAACCTACCAGAAACGTAAGCTCAAGCTTGAAGAAGTAAATTTACTATCCAGTTACTATGGGCAGGACGGCAATAACTCAGCGGTTACGGGCGGAATCGGGACGGAAAAATTGGGCGATTTTGCCAATTCAATTGATTTAAAATTATCCTTTATTGACCGAAAAAGCCGCCAACACAACATTAATGCCGATTTCAACATTGACTATTATACATCGGCCTCCTCCGACAACATTGACCCGCTAACGGTTTCGTCTGCTTCAAAAAGCGACACCCACGTCTATCCGTCGTTGTCGTGGAGCATGAAAGACGATGCTACGCATACCACACGAGGAATAAGCTATTCGTACTCCACCGAATACGATTATCATTCCAACGGCATCAACTTCAATTATTCAAAATCTTCCAAAGACAACAACCGCGAATTCAGTCTCAAAGCAGGGGCTTTTTTTGATATGTGGACGGCTATTTTACCCGCTGAACTGCGACCAGCTGGATATGGTTCCGCCGCAGAAGACGACCGTGACCCCGTTGCCCATAAACCGCGTAATTCCTATAATTTAGCTCTGTCGCTTTCTCAGATAGTGAACAAGCGACTACAGGTTCTTTTTACCGTAGAACCGGCGTTTCAACAGGGATTATTGAGTACGCCCTATCACCGCGTTTATTTTACCGATGGTTCACATACGGTAGAAAAACTCCCCGGTTCGCGCTTTAAATTGCCCATTGGAGCAAGGGTAAGTTATTTTCTCGGCGACCGCCTTATTTTACGCGGCTTTTACCGTTTCTACGCTGACAATTGGGGCATGATTGCTCACACGCTCAATTTTGAGGCCTCTTACAAACTGACTCCTTTTGTTTCAGTCAGTCCTTTTTATCGGTTCAATGACCAAACGGCAGTGCGCTATTTTAAAGCCTACGGAAAACACAACCCAACCGCGAAATACTACACCAGCGATTACGACATTTCAGGATTTACGAGTCATTTCATAGGAGCTGGCATCCGTCTCGCGCCTCCGGGCGGCCTTTTCGGTATCAAACACTGGAACGCCGTCGAGCTCCGCTACGGGCACTACCTCCGCACCACCGGTATGGTAGGCAATAGCGTGACATTGGCCATGAAATTGAAGTAGCATTTTTAGGTTTCCATAGTTCCGACCCGGCTCAAGCGTTTGAGTCGGGTTTATTTTTAG